>JADGHY010000149.1 GCA_019683625.1 Thermoflavifilum sp.
TATAAGCATACCGACCCCGTCAAAGGGGAGCTATATGAGCCCTTTATCGTAGCTCCGGCTGTGACGGTGAATGTGGAAAACAAGGTATATGTGTTTACCAATACGCGACCGGTGCATGTGAGGGTGCTTGTAAAAGCTTTTCAGGATTCTTGCCAGGGCAATGTGAAGTTGCAACTACCCTCCGGTCTGGAAGCAACACCCGAGCAATTATCCTACAGGCTTGTCCATCGGGGCGACGAGGTCTGGCTTGATTTCACAGTGCGTGCCACTGCTTTGCCCATACAGTCGAAGGCTGAACCCATCCGAGCAATTGCTGATCAGCAAGGGAAGCGTTATGAGGCGGGTTATCGGCTCATCAGCTATGCGCATATTCCGGATATCACCTGGTTTCCCCCTGCCGAGGCGAAGGCTGTGTTGTTATCGCTTCGCATACGGGGCACCCGTATCGGGTACATCATGGGGGCCGGCGATCAGGTTCCTGAAGCCCTTCGCCAGTGCGGATTTCAGGTAACGTTGCTGCGCGAAGAGGATGTCATGCATGGGAAACTGGATCAGTACGATGCCATTGTCACGGGTGTCAGGGCATATAACACGGTTCCCTGGCTGGCCTATGCTCAGCCCCTGCTGCTGCAATATGTGTACAATGGAGGTACCCTTGTCGTACAGTATAACAACAATTTTAACCTGGTCACCAACCAGCTTGGGCCCTATCCCTTCACCCTTTCGCGCAACCGGGTAACGGAAGAAGATGCACCGGTGAAGTTTTTGTTGCCTGAAGATCCCCTATTGCATGATCCGAATGAAATCACTGCCGCAGATTTTGAAGGATGGATTCAGGAAAGAGGCCTATACTTCGTTTCCCAAGCAGATGCCCGTTACCGGAAGCCTTTCAGCATGCACGACACCGGCGAGCAGCCCCTGGACGGGTCCACACTAGTAGCAGATTATGGCAAGGGAAAATATGTGTATACCTGTTTGGATTTCTTCCGGGAATTGCCGGCTGGTGTGCCCGGGGCCTTTCGGCTGTTTGTGAATATGCTGGCCAGCCGTGAAGCTGGCCCATCACCCCAAATCCAGCACCATGGACAACACGCCTCGCGATAAAAAAAGGCTGCAGGTGAGCATCTGGTTTTGTTTGCTGCTGGGGGGCCTGTTAGGCTTGTTGTTTGAAAATATTCGCATCGGTTTAATCATTGGCTTGCTCATCGGCTTGTTGAGCATCAGCCTTGTGAAAAGGCAGTAAATAAGGTTTCATGGCAACCGATACCCATCTCACCCCGGATGAAAAGCCACCCCTGTTTAAGGCGTGGTGGATGTGGTATGTGCTGGTCATTGCCTGGCTGGTGGTATTGATTGGATTGTTCCGGTGGTTTACGGTGTCTTTTTCCTGATACAATCGCTAACCCTGATTTTTCCTGACATCGCATGCTCATCATTCAAAGCATATAGGCCGTGCAGGTATTGGATTGGATTGTTTTAATAGCCACCTTGGTATTGATCATTGGTTATGGCATCTGGAAAAGCCGCAGGCGCGATAGCCTTAGTGGATATTTTCTGGATCATCAGTCCATGCCTTGGTATTTGATTTTGCTTTCGGTGATGGGCACGCAGGCCAGTGCCATTACTTTTCTTTCGGCTCCTGGGCAGGCTTATACCGATGGGATGCGGTTTGTGCAATACTATTTTGGTTTACCTCTGGCCATGGTGGTACTTTGTATCAGCTTTGTACCTGCTTTTCGGCGACTGCAGGTTTTCACGGCTTACGAGTTTTTGGAGAAACGTTTTGACCTGAAGACGCGTGCATTGACTACTTTTCTTTTCTTGCTGCAACGCGGATTATCTACCGGGATCAGCATCTATGCGCCTGCGATTATCCTTTCTTCCCTGCTTGGCTGGAATATTTACTGGACAAATATTTTCATGGGAGGTTTGCTCATCATTTACACGGTAAGTGGGGGAGCCAGGTCGGTGGCCCATACCCAAAAGTTGCAGTTGCTCATCATCTTTGCCGGCATGTTGCTGGCAGCTTATCTGCTGGTGAGGAGGTTGCCCGATGCCGTGGGTTTCGGAGATGCCCTGCGTTTAGCCGGGAAATTGGGTAAGCTCAATGCAGTGGTGGTTCGTACGGATTGGCAACGGCCTGATTTCTGGCAGGATAAATACAATTTGCTGAGTGGCTTGATTGGCGGCTTTTTTCTGGCACTCTCGTATTTTGGCACAGATCAGAGTCAGGTTGGCCGTTATCTCACTGCCCGTTCCGTGAAGGAAAGCCGGCTGGGTTTGTTGATGAATGGCATCGTGAAAGTGCCAATGCAATTCGGCATCTTATTGATAGGAGCCTTAGTGCTGGCATTTTATCAATTTTATCAACCTCCGCTGTTTTTCAATCCCACGGTTGTCCGGGAAATCCAATCATCGGCTTATCAACAACAGTTTACTATCCTGCAGCAACAATATCACACCCTGTTTGTACAAAAAGAAAAAGCAGCGTGGGGATTGATTCATCAATGGCACCAAAGTCGAGATGCTGCTGATGCCCAGCCCTTCATCCAGCTTCATCAACAGGCGGAGGAAATGCGGCAGCAGGCTATGCACTTAATCCATGAAGCCCTTCCGCATGCCGACCATAATGATACCAACTATATTTTTTTGTATTTCATCCTGGACGAGTTGCCTTCCGGAGTCATCGGGTTGTTGATTGCAGTGATTTTTCTGGCGGCCTGGGGGTCCATAGCGGCTGCACTCAATGCTCTGGCTTCGGCCACGGTTGTGGATGTGTACCGGCGAGCTTTGTTTACGAAGGGCACAGAGCAGCACTATGTGCGGATGTCGAAATGGTTTACCCTGTTCTGGGGGATTTTTTGCATTCTGGTGGCGCAATTTGCCAATCGGCTGGGCAGCCTTATCGAGGCGGTGAATGTGTTGGGCTCTTTATTTTATGGCACTATTCTGGGTATTTTTTTGTGTGCATTTTACGTGAAGCCGGTCAGGGGAACTGCCGTGTTTTGGTCGGCCATTGTTGCGGAATTAGTGGTGCTGGGATTGTATCAGGCCAACAAGGTTTCCTTCTTGTGGTTGAACGTGATAGGATGCTTGCTGGTGATCGGATGTGCGATATTGGCGAATGCATTATTTTCGAAGAAGCAGTGATAGGATGGAAGATTCGCTGAATCATACAGGCAAAGGTGCACCAGTCCGGGAATATGCGTTTGTATTGTCGGGGGGTGGTGCTCGGGGGTATGCGCATATCGGCGTATTGCAGGCTTTTGCGGAGCAGGGTATATTGCCCAAGGCCATCTCGGGCACCAGCGCAGGAGCGATTGCAGGGGCATTGATCTGCGATGGATATACTCCTTTAGAAGCGGCAGATATTTTCAGAAATTATAAGCTCACGCCCCGTTTCAGGCTTACCCGCCATAGTTTGGGGCTCTCGTTGCATTTTCTGGAGGCCTTTTTGCGGCGGTATCTGCGGCATACCCATTTTGAGCAGTTGCGCACGCCCCTTTTTGTTTGTGCAACTGATTTTACCAACGGGCAGCTAAAGGTATTTGACCGGGGGCCCATCATCCCGGCTGTGCTGGCTGCCAGTGCCATTCCCATCATCTTTCCGCCTGTCTATATTGAAGGTAAGCCGTATGTTGACGGGGGGTTGAGCAGCAACTTGCCTGTGGAGCCTTTCTTAGACCGCTATGCCCCCATCGTGGGGGTACATGTGAATCCCTTACCGGAATATGATCCCGCAAAACGCAGCTTTATTCGCAATCTGGAACGCACCCTCAACTTTGCCATCCGGGGTGTTGTACATCGCAATATGATGCACTGCCAATGGTTTATTGAGCCGCCCGGGCTTAGCCAGTTTGGCTTGTTCGATACCCATAAGTTCGACGAGATATACCAAATCGGACTCAACTTCGCCAGGCATTATATTGCACAGCACCGGCTGGTGGTTATGCCATAAAAAAGATCCCCGACCTGGAGGATTGCAGATCGGGGATGTATTCGGATGCCTATATCAGTCAGAAATGTCGTCGTCCTTCTCTTCCCTGGCCTTGCCCAAAGTCTCGCGAAGGTCTCATGGGGCCGCCGTTAAAACTCCTCGTGGGCTCCTCGTGCATGATGGGGCGCCTGAAAGCGTCGGCGTGGAAATCGGCTCTTTGCGGGGAAGGGGAATAGGAGGGGTTAGGAGCAGCCGGCTTGAATACACGAGCAGGCGCCATGTTGCGGCTGTCGGGCATCTCTGTCCTCCTTTCGAATCCGGATGAGGAGGGCGTCCGATCTACGGGTACAGGATTGAATCGGCGCATACGCATCGGCGGCTCTGCGGGTTGTGGCGCTGCGGGTGAAAAGTTTCCGGGATGATTGTCACTGCCTGCTTCACTAGCCGGCAGATTGCGGCTTGGAGAAGCGTTTCCGGCAGGGGTGAAGACACGCCGCGGATTGCTCTCTTGGGTGGGCATGGGTCGGGTTTCGCCGGAGAAGGGCGACATAAAGCGGACATGCTCGTTGGTGGCCAAGCGGGATGCTTGCTGAGGATCCACAAAAGTTCTCGGTGCGGCATTGGGCACCTGTTGAACGGCCGGACGGAAAATGCGCACTGCATTGCCTTCCATGCGCGTCTCTTCCGGTCTGCTGGCATCTACAATGGCCACTGGCCGTAAGGGTCGGCCCAGATATCGCTGCACGACTTCCGGCCTGGGCCCGTAAAAATACCGGGGTCCTCCTCTCTCCACATACACCTGATTGATGACGGTGATATGTTGTACAATGGTTACATGTTCACGCGGGTACACGTAATAGCGATACGGAGCGGGAGCACACAAATAAGCTCCGGGAACGAATACCCAGCGTGAATAAGGAATATACCGGCCGATAGCTATATGCACACTGATGTCTACTCCCGGAGGCAAAGGAGCCCAACCATAGTAGCCATCGCTTTGCGCCCATACCACCCAAGCTGGCGCCCATTCTGTACCCGGAATCCAGATCCATCCATAGTAGTCATCATAAATCCATCTGCCGTAATGAAAAGGCGCCCATCCCCAGGGATAATCCGAGACCCAGGTCCAACCCAGCGAGGTGAACACCCAATGCCCTGCCGTGGCATAAGGAATAAATCCTACTTCTACGGCAGGTACCCAGGCGTAGCCATAGCTTCCGTATGTAACCCAATGGCCATAGGGACTCAAAGCATCAAAAAATACCTGGATAGAAATATGCGGAGGAGCAGCCGAAGCCCTGTGCGGAACGGGGCCGGTTGAGAGTGCACCTGCTAACAGCAGCACCATCAACCCTTTGGCAATCTGTTTCATAGTTATTGATTTAATCAAACCATCAAGCTTGTATGTATTTTTCCGACAAGCTTCATCTTTATCTATGCAAATAGTTTGCCCGAAATTTGTTTTTATGCATAATCGGATTAGTTTAGGACAAAGTTGGTTTAAAACAACGGAAAATGGTATTTCAACCCGGTGATGAAGTTTGGTTAAAAAATTCCAGAAAACGAGCCACCGTAGTAG
>JADGHY010000150.1 GCA_019683625.1 Thermoflavifilum sp.
GTTGGTCTATACTGGCATTTTGTGGATCTGGTATGGGTATTCGTATTTACCTGTTTTTATCTTTTGTAATTTCAGATTAAAAAGCATGTGATATGGAAATGGAACAACAGGCAACGATGGCTGCTACATTAGAAGATGAAAGCGCACATGCGTTTGATTCTACTGTGGCCCGTATCTGGCGTGTGTTTTGGATATTGCTGATTGTTACGCTGGTGGAAATTGCACTGGCTACAGTTCACTATTTTTTTGGGGTACCCCCTGTGTTATTGCGCAATGTAATATTTCTGAGCCTTACGCTGGTAAAAGCATTTTATATTGTTGCCGAATTCATGCATTTGCGCCATGAGGTGAAGAATCTCATCCTATCTATCATGATTCCCCTGTTGCTTTTCATTTGGTTTATCACGGCCTTTTTAACCGACGGCAATTCCTGGCGGGTAGATAGGGAAAGGCGTGTTACCCAAACCGAACAGGTGAGTCCGGCACCTTAAAGCATAGCAAAAACAGATTTTTGCCAATTATTCGTATGCAGGATGCTCCACACATCCTGCATTTTTATTGTATTTTACCGAACTTCGTTTATCTTAAACAAGTTCCATGCAGCGGCGCAATTTAAAAATGCTTCTGGGCTTTGTGCTCATCTTTCTGCTGCCTTTGATTGGCTTTTGGGCCATCGTACATTTCAGCAAACGCGATCTGAATATGCCCGGTTATTATTTCGACCGGATTGATTCTGTGCGCACTGCTGAAGGTTGGGTTTATGATACGGCTTACTACCGGTTGAATGATGTACATTTTACGAATCAATTGCATCAGCCCATCACCCTTAAGGCCTTGCAAGGTAAAATTGTGCTGATCAGTTTTTACTGTTTCAGTTGCCAGGATGATTCGGGATATTATTGGTTGAAACGCTTGAAAATTGTACAAGATGCTTTTCGCAAAAATGATTCTTCTTTGCTGCTGTTAACCATTTCCTATAATCCGTTGGAAGATCGCGTAGAAATATTAAGAAATGTTGCTGATCAGTTGCACATTGATCAGGACAGCTGGTGGTTTCTTACCACAGATACTGCACATGCCGATCAGCTTAACTCGATGTTGTTCAATATTGGCATCAATATGCCATTGGAACAGCTTTCTGATACTACTTCCTGGGTTTTGCTCGATAAGCATCAATACGTAAGAGGCTATTATAGTCCGGCCGATACCAGCCAATTGCCGGTCTGCCTGAACGATATTGCGCTATTGATGCTCGAAAAAGAAAAAAGATAAACACGCATCCGCTATGCTACCCAAACAAGCAGAAAGACAAACGCCATCCAGCAAATCCTCAACTTATACCGGTATCATTATCGGGATTTCTGTAATCATTCCCTTGGTGGTGGCAGCTTTGTTTTTCCTTCCTCATCCCAATATTCAGGTAGGTTTTCAGCTTAGCCTGTTGCCATTTTTTAATGCCATCTGCAATTCCATTACAGCCATTTTGTTGTTGGGAAGTTTGTATTTCATTAAGCATGGTGAGCGCCAGTGGCACATGCGATGCAATTTGGCTGCAGTGGGGCTTTCAGTGCTGTTTCTGATTTCGTACGTCATTTATCACAGCCTTGCGCCCGAAACCCATTTCGGCGGAAAAGGTTTCATTCGGTATGTGTATTTTTTCATTTTAATCACCCATATCTTGTTAGCCGCTGTGATTGTGCCTTTTGTTCTCATCACGCTATTGCGGGCACTTCAGGGAAATTTCGATCGGCATAAGAAAATTGCCCGCATCACCTGGCCATTATGGTTCTATGTGGCCGTAAGCGGCGTGTTGGTATATATCCTGATCTCGCCTTATTATCCACATTGAGCCATAGCTTCGTAACTTTGTATGGTATTATGGTGCAGATTGGTTCCATCAAGCTTCCCGATTTTCCCTTGTTGCTGGCGCCCATGGAAGATGTGAGCGATCCTCCCTTTCGGGCCGTATGCAAAGCACAGGGGGCCGATTTGATGTACACAGAATTCGTTTCCTCGGAGGGTTTGATTCGCGATGCCATGAAAAGCCGCAAAAAGCTGGACATCTTCGATACGGAACGTCCGATAGGGATTCAGCTATTTGGCGGTGATGAAGAAGTGATGGCCGAAGCGGCCCAGATTGCAGAAGCCGCTCAGCCCGACTTACTGGATATCAACTACGGCTGTCCGGTAAAAAAGGTGGTGTGTAAAGGAGCCGGGGCTGCTATCCTGAAAGATGTACCTAAAATGGTGCGATTGACAGCGGCTATCGTGAAATCAACCCGTTTGCCCGTGACGGTAAAAACCCGCCTCGGCTGGGATGAACAATCGAAGAACATTGTGGAGGTAGCGGAACGCCTGCAGGATGTAGGCATTCAGGCTATCACCATCCACGGACGTACCCGCACCCAGATGTACAAGGGTGAGGCCGACTGGACGTTGATTGGGGAAGTGAAAAATAACCCACGCATCCATATCCCTGTATTTGGCAACGGAGATGTAGATAGCCCCGAAAAAGCACTGGAGATGAAGCGGCGCTATGGCGTGGATGGTATAATGATTGGCCGGGCTGCCATCGGGTACCCCTGGATTTTCCGCGAAATCAAGCATTTCCTGCAAACTGGTGAACACCTGCCACCGCCTTCTGTCTCGGAACGAGTGGCAGTATGCCTCAAACACCTGCACGCTGCCGTAGCCTGGAAGGGTGAACGCGTAGGCGTGGTGGAAATGCGTTGCCATTATGGTCATTATTTCAAGAACCTCCCTGCCATCCGCGATTATAAGTCACGCCTGATGCAGGCTACCACCCTCGCAGAGGTGGAAGATATTCTCCATGAAATTGCGTTTCATTACGCAGCAGAAGAAAACATTTCCTTGCCCAGCCCGGTTTCTTAGATAATATCTTGTATTTCTTTTGTTTGAAAGAAAATTTTCTAATCTTTTCCCGTTAACTTTACGTGTCCTCAAAATCAAAATTTATTAGCATGCCAGCTATGGCTTTTTCACGCATTGCCATCATTGGTGGCGGCAATCTGGGCACCTCCATTGTGGAAGGGTTGTTGCAGACAGGTTTTTTATTACCCGATCAGCTCATGGTAACCCGCCGCAACCTTGCACCTATTCGGTATTTGGAACAAAAAGGCGTGCAGTTGCTCACCAGCAACACATCAGCCGTCGAACAGGCTAATGTGGTGATTCTTGCCGTGAAACCCTATAACGTAAAAGATGTGCTCACGGAAATAGCTCCTGTGCTGACTCCGGAAAAACATTTGTTGATCAGTGTGGTAACGGGAGTAACCATAGATGAACTCCATGCATGGATAGCCAAACCTATAGCCATCATCCGGGCAATGCCCAACACGGCTATCGCCATTCGTGAATCTATGACTTGCCTGAGCTTTAAAAAAGCCACCCCCGAGCAAATCACCTGGACGGAACAACTTTTCAATCAATTAGGCAAAGCCATCATCATTGATGAAAAACTCATGGATGCGGCTACCATTTTAGGGGCCTGTGGCATTGCTTATGCCTTGCGTTTTATCCGAGCCAGTATCCAGGGCGGAATTGAAATCGGATTTGATGCCCGTACGGCCAACCTCATTGCTGCACAGACCGTGAAAGGGGCGGCCGAATTGCTGATCCGGGGTAACCGGCATCCGGAAGAAGAAATTGATAAGGTAACCACGCCTAAAGGCTGTACCATTGCGGGTTTAAATGAGATGGAACACCAGGGTTTCAGTTCTTCGTTAATCAAAGGCATTACCGTCTCCTACCGAAAAATTGCCCGAGACGATTAAGGCCCGCCTGCCTGGGGCAGACGAGCCTTTTGCCTGAGCTATGCTATGATCAGCGGTTAAGATTTGATGAACAACTTGGCTATGGCCAATACCGATTGCATGTCCAAGGGTTCGTCAAACGCCTCGGAGGCAGCGCTGGCGCTAATAGAAAGTCCGCCTATGCCCGTGATTTGCACACCTGCCTGCACGGTGTTTTCTTCTCCTGCGTAAACAGGTTGCACAGCCGACCCGATGCCCCCTGTATCATTACCGGTGATCCAGGGTTTGACAGTATTGCTGAAACCATTGAGGCGCCGCATCAGCCTGATCTTGGACGCATGCCTGGCCTCTACGGAATGGATGTTCAGAGCGGCCTGCAACACGGTGCTGTTGCTCATCACATTAGCAGCCTGTCCCTTATAAGCCCTTACGCCCGTATCTTCAAAAGCCTGAGCCACGGCCAAAAAGGTTTGGTAGTTGGAGAAAACATCCGGAAAGGTACCTCCGGCGGTGAAATCAAAATTGGGTTTATCAGCCGGTGTACCACCCAGTTGCGGAATCACGGCCTTCAGGAAATTGACATGCGCCGTTTCATCGGTACTGATTTTCTGAATGGCGGTAAGATCAGCACTGTTGGGGATCAATGCGCTTCCTTGAGCTGCTCCCATGCTGTAATAGGTAGCTTCCAGATATTCCAGCGTAAGTGCATAATTTAAAATGTCTACCACGCTGGCCGAAGTATTGCTTTGTCCATAAGCCTTATTCAACATGGCGCCCAGGGCAAGCGGAAGTGCTGCAAGCGAAAGTTTTTTGCCTATGTGTGCAAACTCTTTCATGGCTTCACGCCTGGTATCCAGGCGCTGATATACTTCGGGATCTATTTCTTCAAGAGCCCGGAAAATACGATACATGTTCATGGTAAAATGATTTTAAATGATGGAAAAATACATGGTACAATCACTGCGGAAGGCCGCTGGCATTGATTTTGGTTTTGATATACGTACTGGCAATTACCAACACTTCGGATGGCTTGCGCGATAAATCAAGTCCATTGTTATCTACCACATCGCTATCCACGAAGGTGTCTGACATCACCAGTTCGCGCAAATAAGCAGCATGACGCGCTTCAACGGAAACAATTTTACCGGCAAGGGTGAGATAATCTGGTGTTTGCAAATACACGCCTGCACCATTATAAGCCGAAACGCCAAGATCTTCAAAAGCTTTGGCTGTGGCTATCACGCTGCTGCGGCTGCTGAAATTAATGCTGCTGAAATCAAACTGCAGGCTGGCAATTGCACTTGTGCTCAAGGCTGCTTTGAAAAATTCCCGATGAGCAATTTCATGATCACGAATATCCGTGAAGAAAGACAATTCCATGTCTGTAATACCGCTATAAGGCGTTTGCACGACCTGCGTATAGAAAGCGGCTTCTAACTGTTCTAAGGCATAAGCATAATTCAGAATTCCTACATCGCCACTTCCTAAATTTACTTCCTCTGCAGCAGGTGAACTGTTGTTGTCCTTGTGGCAACCAGCTGCCATGATCAATGCGGTAATACCAGCCGAGCCTAAACCGGCATACTTGAGAAAAGCCCTGCGAGGCAGTTTTTGCATGAGCCTTTCATCTTGCAAGGGCTGCACATCCTGATGTTTCATGGTGATATTGTTTTAAGGTGATAAAA
>JADGHY010000151.1 GCA_019683625.1 Thermoflavifilum sp.
CAGCAAAACATTACACAGTGGCCGATTGCATTGAGGAAAAATATTAAACAATATCTTTCACATCTCCATCAGCAAATAGATATTTCTGAAAAGCAAATGCATTGGTTTCATCCTGGTAACATGTTAAAAATAGGTTTCAGCATTACCTTGCATAAAGGCAAGCCCGTAAAATCGGCAGCAGAGCTGGAAAAAGACGATGAGATGATCACCCGCTTTGCAGATGGAGAAGTCCAAAGTCACGTGCTTCGGGTACAACATTCACAGCTTTAAATCATCAGCATCATGCAAGAACAAATGAGTTATACACAGGCATTTGAAGAGTTGCAAAAGATTGTGGGATTAATAGAAAGAGGAGAAATTACCATTGATGAACTTTCTGAACAGGTGAAAAGAGCAGCTTTTCTAATTCGGATATGCCGGCAGAAATTAACCGAAACAGAGCAGGATATTGAAGATGTATTAAAAAGCATGGAAGAAGATAAAAAAATTCCATCTGATGAGGCTCAAAAGCTTAGCGGAGATTCAAATGAAAACATAGCAGATGATGACGATAAAGATTCATCTGCTGAGGTAGATATTGCGGAAGATGACTTGCCTTTTTAATCGAATGATGTGATTGGAAATCCCTATTCAACTGATCTCTGCATGCATAAGCCCTTTAAAACGATTATGATTATCATCAACGATGATCAGTTCTTTTGCTCTCATTTTATGCCCTTGTTTGCCCGTGTATTTGATGAGCAATCCTGCCGGGTATATGTGGTGAGCCGGAACAGTGGATACCGATCTGTCATTGAACAAGCCGGGTTTTGTTTTATCCCCGTATCGGTAAGAAGAGGCATGGGAGATGTGTGGCATAACCTTTTGTTTTACCTGCAATTAATCAGGTTATATGCTGTTTACCGGCCACAGGTTGTGTTGTTGATTTCGTTGAAGATTATTGTGTTTGGTTCAATGGCTGCATATTTTTTTCCGGCTTTGCGGGTGTTGAATTATTTCAGCGGATTAGGACATGTGTTTTTATTACCTGAAAGGCATTGGATGCGAAAGGCCATCCATCGCTTGCTTTGGCTAATAGGCAGGCGTAAACACAACTGGTATTTGTTTGAAACTCCAGATGATCAGCAACTCATTCATCGCATCATCAACACTTCCCGGGATCATCATGTGGTGATGTGGGGTTTGGGAGTTCCTCTGGAGGAATTTTTCTTTACCTCCTTACCCGATCAGCAGCCTTTGGTGATATTATTTCCTGCCCGCATCATCAGCACCAAAGGGTTATTTGAGCTGCATGAATTAGCGCGCTGTTTTCAACAAGAGTGGCAGGGCAAGGTAAAATTTCTGCTGGCAGGCAAATTAGACCGTTACAATCCGGCTTATATTCATCCTACACAGCTGCAGGCATTGTTGATCCCTGGTTATGTGGAATGGTTAGGCTATGTGCAGGATATGGCAGCCTGTTATGCAAAAGCCGATATGGTGATTTTGCTTTCCTATCGGGAAGGTATTCCGCGGGTGCTCATGGAAGCCTGTGCTGCCGGGCGTCCTATCATTACTTTTGATGTGCCGGGTTGCAGAGAATGTGTAAAAGAAGGTGAAAATGGTTTTTTGATTCCATTTGGCGATATCGCAGGTTTGCATGAGAAAATCAATGTGCTGATTACCCATCCCGAGCTAAGATTAGCCATGGGAAGGGCTTCCCGCCAGCTGGCTGAAGAAAGGTTTGATATCTTGCAATCGGCTGCCCGTTGGAGAACCTTACTGGATAAGCATATAGGCGGTTAATCGTCCGGTTGCGGTTATTCCGAAAGATATATTAACTTACTGCATAAAGGCTTTTATCATGGCAGAAGGAGATGTGCTCTGGCGGCCCACGGCAAACAGCTGGGAGGCCAGCCATCTGGCAAAATATGTGCGATGGCTGGCCCGGGAAAAGCAATTATGCTTCCATGATTATGCGGCTTTGTGGCAATGGTCTATCCGCGAGATTCCGGCTTTCTGGAAATCGGTCTGGGAATATTTTGGCCTTCCCGAATTGGGCGATCAGGTGGAAGTGATGAGCAGGGATCCTATGCCCTACACGCGTTGGTTTAAGGGAGTAAAGATAAATTATGCTGCTCAGGTGTTTAAACAAGCCACCGACCAGCGCCCTGCCCTATGGTATGCTGCGGAAGATAAGCCCATTCAAGCCATTTCCTGGGAGGCCTTGCGGCGGCAAGTAGCAGGATTGCAGTATTTTTTTCACCAATTGAACTTACAAATCGGCGATCGGGTAGCAGCCTATTTACCCAATACTCCTGAGGCCACAATAGGCTGGCTTGCCACGGTGGGTATGGGAGCGATATGGAGCAGTTGTTCGCCCGATTTTGGTGCAGATGGTGTATTGGACCGTTTCAAACAAATCCAGCCCAAGATCTTGATAGCCACCGATGGCTATTCCTATTATGGAAAGCGCTATGATCGGTTGCAGCAGGTAAAGGCGATTTGCGATGCCCTGCCTTCCCTGCAGGGGTTGATTCTGGTTTCGCGTGTGCATGACGAAGCCAGCTGGCCCCGCCTACACAGCCAGCAGATAAGTTGGGAAGATGCGGTTGCTGGGGGGAGCCGGCGGACACCCGTGGCTGCACCCCTGCAATTGGTGGAAGTGGATTTTTCTCATCCCCTATGGATCCTTTATTCCTCGGGCACCACGGGTATTCCCAAAGCCATCACGCATGCTCATGGCGGGATGCTGCTGGAGCATCTGAAATATTTGGCCTTTCATAATGATGTGCATCCAGGCGAAAACTTTTTCTGGTACACCACCACCGGGTGGATGATGTGGAATTTTCTGCAGGCCTCGCTGCTCATGGGTGCCAGTGCCGTGCTGTACGATGGGCATCCGGCCTATCCCGATATTGGGGCCTTGTGGCGATTGGCAGAACAGGTGCCCATCCATCATTTTGGCACCAGTGCACCTTTTTTGATGAGTTGCCGGAAAGCAGGCTATCGGGCAGACGGCCTCAGGCTGTCAGCCCTGCGCAGCATCGGTTCCACGGGTTCCCCTTTGCCACCGGAAGGCTTTGAATACGTTTATCAGGCAATTAAGTCGGATGTCTGGCTTTGCTCCATGAGCGGGGGCACGGATATCTGTACGGCCTGGGTGGGAGGCTGCCCCTGGCGGCCGGTACGTTCGGGAGAAATCCAGTGCCGGTGTCTGGGTTGCAGCATGTTTGCCTACGACGAAGCCGGCAGGCCGCTGGAACATGATATCGGAGAAATGGTGGTGACGGCACCCATGCCTTGCATGCCTATTCGCTTTTGGAACGATCCGGATGATATCCGCTATCGGGAAAGCTATTTTCAGGTGTACCCGGGTGTATGGCGCCATGGGGATTGGATACGCATTACTGAGCACGACGGGGTGATTATCTATGGCCGGTCCGATGCCACGCTAAATCGCCAGGGTGTGAGGATAGGCACGGCTGAAATTTACCGCGTGCTGGAGCGGATGCCGGAAATCAAGGATAGCCTGATTGTGAACATTGAATTACCCGGCGGAAAAAGTTATATGCCCTTGTTTGTCGTGCTGGCGCCCGATACCGAGCTCCAGGAAGGTTTACGGCAAAAAATCAGGGAGGCCTTGCGCAACAGTTGCTCGCCCCGCCACGTACCCGACGACATCCTGGCGGTGGAAGATATTCCTTATACCATCAGCGGGAAAAAGCTGGAGATGCCGGTTAAAAAACTATTCATGGGCATATCGCTTGAAAAAGTCGCACAACCCGGCGCCCTGCGCAATCCTGAGGTGTTGAAAGCTTTTGAGGCCTTAGCCCAGCAATGGCGAAAAAAATGGCAAAAGGAATAAAACATCCATCCATCACAAGCTTTTGGGCAATACGCCTTTCATCCTGTATTTTTGATACATGATCTTTTCCGGTTATCGTTTTTCCCTTTTGCAGTTTTTTCCCTGGATAGGCATCTTTCTGGGTACTTGTTTTAGCCTTCCGGGATGGGCGCAGCGGCCTGCCGAATGGAATGCGGCACAAATCAGGCTGCATTTGCTGAAGTTAGGGGTGCTGGGCAAGGTGCTGTATGTGGCGGCACATCCCGACGATGAAAACACGCAGTTGCTGGCCTATCTGGCCAATGGCAGATTGTATGAGACGGCTTACTTATCCTGTACGCGAGGAGATGGCGGACAAAACCTCATTGGCGATGAACAAGGCGAAGAAATGGGCTTGATTCGTACCCAGGAATTGCTGGCGGCGAGGCGCATCGATGGAGCCCGCCAGTTTTTCACCCGGGCTAATGATTTTGGCTTTTCTAAATCGGCCGACGAAACCCTTCGCTTTTGGGGACACAAACGCATCCTGGGCGACGTGGTTTGGATCATCCGCAAATTTCAGCCCGATATCATCATCTGCCGTTTTCCGGAAGACAGTCGTGCCGGACACGGCCAGCACTGGGCATCTGCAATCCTGGCCCATGAAGCCTTTCAGGCAGCAGCAGATCCCCACCAATTTCCCGAACAATTGCGATACGTACAACCCTGGCAGGCCAAACGCCTTTTATGGAATACCTATCGTTTTGGCGATGTCAATACTACCAGTGCGCAACAATTTCATCTTGACGATGGAGGGTTTAATACGCTTCTGGGTGAAAGCTATGGAGAAATTGCTGCCGAAAGCCGGTCCATGCACAAAAGCCAGGGATTTGGCGTGCCCCGGAGCCGGGGCGTGCATGAAGAATATTTTGTACCCATAGCCGGAGATCCGCCGGTACATGATCTCATGGACGGGGTCGTTACTTCCTGGATGGCTGTGCCGGGTGGAACAGCTGTGCAGGAGCTGATTGACAGCCTGCAGAGACAATTTCGGGTGGATTCACCCGCACGCTCGGTTCCGGGCCTCATTCGCCTTTATCAAGCCATTACTCAAATGCCCGACAACCGCTGGAAATCCGAAAAACTGAAGGAGGTAAGCGAGCTCATTCAGCAATGTGCCGGTTTATACATGGAAGCTACGACCGATCAGCCTGCAGTGGCCCCAGGGCAGCATTTCCGCCTACGTGCCGAAATCATTAACCGATCCCAGCTGCCTGTGGAATTGGTAAGCATTGCCTACCCCGGCGATACCTCCATGTTGCATCGGCCGCTGGTGGCAGATCAAGATCAGGCATTCCAACAGGAAATCAGGGTGCCCGACACTATGCCCATTTCGCAACCTTACTGGTTAGCTCAATCCCATCCGATCGGCTACTATGAAGTGCAGGATCCGCGGATGATTGGCCGGCCCGAAAATCCGCCTGCGTTTACCCTCACCTATACTGTAGCCATTGCTGGCCAGGATTTTAGCTATACCCTTCCGGTATTGTATAAGCATACCGACCCCGTCAAAGGGGAGCTATATGAGCCCTTTATCGTAGCTCCGGCTGTGACGGTGAATGTGGAAAACAAGGTATATGTGTTTACC
>JADGHY010000152.1 GCA_019683625.1 Thermoflavifilum sp.
CATACAAATAGGAGCCTGCTACAAAAAATATCCTTTCATCCCCATGATGATCCGTCCAATACGTTACGCCTCTGTTGATATTTAGAATAAAAAACATTTTTTTGTCTGCAGGCAAACTATCCATTGGGTTAAACATCCATTTAAGCTTGCCTGTGGCTGCATCCAGGGCAAACACCTTCAGCTGGGGCGAGGTGCCATACAGCGTGCCGTTCACTATGATAGGATTGCATTCTATCTGCGAATGATTGGCCGTGTCTGCATCACCGGTATGAAAAATCCAGGCTATCTGGAGATGTTGCACATTCTGTGTGTCAATCTGCGTTAACGGGCTATAATGTGCATTGTCCTTGCTGCCATGATATACAGGCCAATCCTGATTTTGCCGGCTGGTGCGATGGCAAGAGGCCCACAAAAGACTCATCGGAAAAAGGATAATCAGCAAAACATCCGTGTAAATCTTTCTGTTCGTATGCATATCACACATAGCTATCGATGGCTTGATATCAATAAAATTACATTTATCTACCGATGAAAGGATGTGTCTTCAGCCATTTGTAACTGATTAGTTGAATGCCTAACTGTTGCATGGTATCTTTTACCTGCTGGCTGGTAAATAAATCGGTCACTCCCTGGCGATCCTGAGCCACATCTTCATATCCTTTCATGTAAACAGCCCGCATCTCGGCATCATTTAACGAAGGATGATCAAGAAATACATACACACCCGATTTCAGTTGTTTGATCATCCGGATAAAACTTTGGATTTTTTCTGCTGCTGTGTGATGCAGACCCGCGTAGTTTACAGCCTGCACGGCCGACATATCCACATACAACCCATGCAACCTTGCAAGGCTGTCGATAATCTGTTGCACAGCCGGATTCATGTCATTGCAACCCATGTGATAACTCACATGAGAGAGCTGAGGGATGGCTTGCTGAGCCACGGTAATCTGGCGATCAAGCTCGCGGGCAATCTCATCTAATTTCCAGGCATGAGTTAGTAGCGCACGGGATGAATCATAATCCCGATTCGGCCAGATGACCGGGAAAAAATAACCAGCCGAATCCGTAAGGCTGGGCGCACAGGTTAAGGGACGCCATTTCACATTGTCCCATTCACTGGTTAAAGCCAAATGTACACCTGCATCCAGCCCGGGATGTGCACGCAACAGATGCACGGCTTCCGGGAACCAGGGAGCAGGTACAATCACCTCCACACTCTTCATCCAACCTTTTTCAAATGCCTCGATACAGGCTAGATTCGTGGCATGCGTGATGCCCATATCATCCCCTCTCACCAATAAGTAAATCGCTTTCCGGCTTTGCGCAGAAACAGAAAGCGTGAAACACAGAAGCCCCAGTAATGCATAAATCAAAAAATTTCGGGTTAAACAAGCGAGTTTACAATGCTTGATCAATAGATGACTTGCCCGCATAAGGATCATAAATTGGTGAATAATATGTTACCTGTTTCTGCATCGAGGATGGTCGTGGATGCCGGCAACAGGTTGAGCATTACCGATTTTCCATTTTTCAGCGAAATCATTTGCCGGCCACCTGATTTCGTATGGATCACCAATACGCCGGCACCGGCATAAAATATATCCTGAGCTGATGAATTGTAAAGATGCACGCCAGCTTGCTTAAAAATATATTGCATCAAGGCTACATTGTCGAATGGAACAGACACATACCAGGAAGTGAATGCCGGAAATTGCCTGACTGCAAAGGTTGTTCGCCCGGTATGCACATCATACCCCAATGATTTGGCTAAAGAATCATCCACATAAAATGAAGGAGTAATGCGCTGACCCCAAACCGAAAACTGAAGATCAGGTACAATAGATGAATCCACTTTCACGGTTAAAGGCAAACTATCATTCATCTGATGTATGTGCATTTGCACTACATCGGAAATAAACTTGGAGGAAAGTGATGAGCCATTACAATAAGCAGGAGCATAAATCCACACCACATGCCGATGATTATTCTCCACATGCGATCGGATAAATTGTTTTTGCTGATCGTTTAATACAAAAGCATTCACGAAGATGATTACCTTATATGGCGTTAAATCAACCAGAGGCAAATCATCAATATGTACCACATCGTGAACGGCTCCGCTTCTAAAAACAGCTACAGGCAGCCAGTTATCCCCAAAATGCGTGAGAAAGGTTTTTGATCGATCACTTCCCATGTCATAAAACGGGCGGGTATCGAATACCAGCAGCACATCGGCATCGCTACGATAAGGCTTTTTATACTGTTGTTCGGCAAACAATTTAAATTTTCCAATCATGTTCATCAGGTATGGATCATCCCACCAACCCGCCACGCCATGGTTCTGCAGCCTGGGCCCGCCATTGAAGCCGGATGGCCCAAAATCATAAAACCAAAAGCCCATTCCCTTGGTAAGGGTAAAGGAAATATTCCTGAGCGTGGTGGCTGTGGCTTCTCTCACACTTTTTAGATAAGCCGTATCTTTCCAGCTTAACAAATGAGGCTGGTCGTCCATTTCATCGAGCCAAAGCTTATGATGCAACAAGCACGACAGGATTAGGCTTCTGGAACGATAGGGATCGCCTAATGCTTCTGCCTCAGGATAGTAGGTACGCGGGCCGGCAAGGAAATCGATATCCGGCGAATGCAACACCCGTTCAAAGGCCAGATGACCACCGGCTGCTTCCCTGCCAAACACGGCAAAGAAATATCCGTAAAAAGCTCCCGTGATGATGGGCCTGGGCCAATTTGCTTTCACGATCTTACAGAAATACAGGATATCATCGGCTACCAGCTGATGCTGTGCCTCATAATAATCAATCACGGCTTGTTCCTGCTGAGGATCTCTGAAAATGCCTGCCTTGGTTTGTTTGCGTGCCTCAAGGCCGGGAACAGTTACCTGATCGAAATCAATCTTTGGGTCATGCCATGCCTGCCTTAAATTTTCTGTGGTCTGATATTTTTCCTTTAGCCAATGTTGAAAATAATTTTGCATGGGCTTGCTGATATCGGGTTCATGGTTCAAAAATCCCCAGTAATGCCATTCTCCATAAATGCCACACGCCACCTGAACACCAATCAGCGCATTTCCTTCGGGCGTTTGTGCAAGCAAATGCAGGGCCTGAGCCAATTTTTCTCCGGCCTGTTGTTTCCATAGCGCTGAAGCTAAGCTGGGACGGGTGGGTGCATCCACATCATCTTCAATGATGCGCTGCAAGCCCCAGGCATAGTCGGGCTGCGGAGGCGTGTCGGCATATAAGGTATTTTCTTTCGGATGCAGGCGAATCCACCATTTAGGCGCATTTACGTGAAAACGGACGATTATGGCTGCACGAGGGCATACACGCAACACGCCCCGGATTTGTTTGCGTAAGGTATCTATGGAAAATGTGCCATCTTGTTTCCACAGATGATCGAGAAATACATCTACCTGAAATAAGCGAATACCTTGTTCACAAAAACTCTGTATCGTGTGCCCGGGCATCTCCTCCCACGACCAGCGCCCACCGGGCACATCGGTAAGAGCATAAATCATCGGATAAACGGGTTCATCATTGATCCAGATAGCCGGCTTGCCCTGATACATCTTCACCGTGGCACTAAGCGGCTGTGAGTGAACAAACTTCGGAACACTAACAAGCAGCAGAAAAACGCCTATCCAAGAGCTGATCAGCAATCCCTTTTTCATATCGAACTTCAACCGGACAATATTTTTCATCAATTCCATGATTATGCCTGAATAAATTATTTTCTGCCATTCCTTTAATAAGTACCGTACAAGGTGGTAACACTTGATGCAGGCAATAAAATCGCCTGAGACGAGCTCACTGTACCCACAGAATCGAATTTTGCATGCTCACTGGTGAGGTACTGAACAAACTGAGATGGTAATCCATTTCCGCTGAGTTGCACAGCCTGATCCGTGCCATCGTTGATCAATATCACGGTTACATGTCTGCCCTGTGGATCTTTAAATACAAGCGGATAAATATGTTTGCCGGTGTCGGCAACTGAGGCATCGGCACGCACATATCCGGGCCTGACATATTTATAAAAGTTTTTTGACACGTAATATCTCAAACTCTTATTGCCATTCACATCCATCAGGCTATAAGCATCAATTTGGGAAGTGCTGATTGTCCAGAACAGCCAGGCCGAGATATTGCCGAAACGAAAAGCGGTGTACATGGCCTTAGCCAGGCTCATGGCTCCGTTCCAGTCGTTGGAGAAGCCCGATGTTTCTGTCATCCACAAGGGAATACCATAGGGGGCTCCCCAGCTATACATGGTTTGCCAGGTTTGTGCGTCCGGCGAATTGGCGGTCACACCATCAAAGGCATATCCATGTACGGCAATAGCACCCACATAAGGTAAGGTGGCCGGATCCTGCAAAGAAGGCATAACCATACCTTTAATGCCATCCAGCCAGCCAATATCTTCGGGAATAAATAATTTGGTCGTGTATCCTCTTTGCTGAAAAGTATCCCCCACTATTTTCAGCAAATTGTGCAAGGCCTGCCCATCGTACACACAGGATTCATACCATTCCGAGAAGCGAGGTTCATTCTGGATACTTAATGCATACAAATCAATGCCCTGTTGTTTCAGCACCTGCACATACACGGCACACATATGGGCAAAATCATCGTACATGTCTAATTTCAGTTCATTATCATCCGGTCCCGGATTAGGATCATAATTGGGAGCAGAAGCCTGGTTTCCGGTGCCGTTATCAATACGTCCGTTTGATTTCATCCATGCGGGCGGGCTCCACACCGATGCGATAATCTTCACACCGGCCTGCTGCATGGCCTGTAAAAACGGAAAATAGGTTTTTAGAGGCTGGCGCCCTTCTGCCGGGGTGTCAATATTAAAATATCCGGGATGCAGCTCAAAATTGTGGGGCAGATCCACCCGAATCATCGATAATCCCAGATCATTGAGCAAGTCGTTGATGTATCGCTGATCTGCAAACGGGCCATCAGTCCAGGTTTGATTCTGCATACCAAAACCACCCAACCCATCAATGGTTTGATGGGATTGCGTTAAATCAATCATCACCTGAGTGGTTTGGGTAGAGATTTGAATCGGATATGCCGCAGAAAACAATTGGCCATCTGTTGCTTTTACCTCAACTGTGTAATTTTTCCCGGGTGCAAAACGATGTGTTTGTTGCGGCCCGTCTTCTATTTGAGTGCCATCACCAAAATCCCAGACATAGCTTATGGGTTGAAGATCCTGATCGGTGGCCGTGGCTACGAACTGAAAGGTGAACGCCGGACTATCGGCCAGCAACTGCACACTTACTTGTTGAATAGAAGGCGGATGATTGGGTGAAGAACTATTTTTCTTGCATCCTAAACATAAAACGGGCATCATCCCCACGAGCATCAAGATGTTTTTCATGATTATGGATTTTTATTAAACAAATAGGTTGCAAAATAGAGGGTGTA
>JADGHY010000153.1 GCA_019683625.1 Thermoflavifilum sp.
CTTCTCTTCTCGTCCCAATCCCGAACGGAGTGAGGGATCTGGTCATCAGTGGAAGGCAGTTGATGGGCTTTGTGCCACTACTCACCAGGTTCCTCGCTGCGCTCGAAATGACGGAAACGTCATTCACCAGATTTCTCGCTGCGCTCGAAATGACGCATTTCTCTCCTCGTCCCAATCCCGAACGAAGTGAGGGATCTGGTCATCAGTGGAAGCCAGTTGATGGGCTTTGTGCCACTATTCACCAGATTTCTCACTTCGCTCGGAATGACGCAAACACTTATCACCAGATTTCTCACTTCGTTCGAAATGACGAGTAGGGGTTTCTCGCTTCGCTCGGAATGACGCAAACACTTATCACCAGATTTCTCACTTCGCTCGAAATGACGAGTAGGGGTTTCTCGCTGCGCTCGGAATGACGGGTTGGCTGCGCAGGCCTTATCTTTGCAGCATGGTATTTTCCTCGCGATTGGTTGAAGAGGCTGTTGAGGCTTTCTCGCGCTTGCCGGGCATTGGCCGGAAGACGGCCTTGCGGCTGGTAATTCATCTCCTCAAGGAAGCACCGGAAGAAACGCATAGGCTGGCAGATGCACTGGTACGTATGCGCGATGAAATTCGTTTCTGCAGGATTTGCTATAACATATCCGATACTGATGTATGCAGCATTTGCAGCAATCCTGCCCGCCGGCACGATGTCATCTGTGTGGTGGAAAGCATTCGGGATGTGATGGCCATTGAAAATACCCAGCAATACCAAGGCGTGTATCATGTATTGGGCGGGGTAATCTCCCCGCTTTCTGGCATGGGCCCAGAGGATTTGACCATCGAACAGTTGATTCAGCGGGTGATGCATCCGGCGCAATGGGGAGCTCAGGATGGCGTACAGGAAATTATCATGGCCATCAGTCCCACGGTGGAAGGCGATACTACCATTTATTATCTTTCCAAACGACTGCAGGCTATCGGTGCAAACCATGTGAAGCTCACGACCATCGCCAGGGGCATTGCTTTTGGAGGTGAACTGGAATATGCCGATGAAATGACCCTTGCCCGCTCCCTTGCCAATCGGCTGCCTCTGGAAAACTACCTGACTGTAACCCCAAGTGTTCAGTCGACCCCACCTGTTCCATCCTCCCAAACCGAAGAGGATAATGCTGGAAAATCCACATCGGCAGCCACCTAAGCAATCTATTCCTCCACAGGCTTCACTCTCCTAATTTTTTGACAAAGGCTTTCAGCATGCTACTGACATAGCGTAAAATTCCTGCCATTTTTCGGCTATCCCAATGGAATCTGCTTAAAAAAGCTCTCCTCTTGTTATCTTTGTTGTTCGTGCCTGTCCATAGGTTAGGCACGTTATTCATGCAGGTCGTGCGTTGACGTGGGCGGATTTGTTTATTGTTCGGCCCGTCTGACCTGCCTGTTTCTCAGGAAGCGGGAAGCAGGTTTTAACGGAACTAATAAACATTATCTTTTCCATGAAATCACTTGCCGATTGTGCGCAAGAGCGCATCTTAATCATCGACGGTGCCATGGGCACCATGATTCAACGCCATCGCCTTACCGAGCAGGACTATCGCGGCCAACGTTTTGCCAACTATCATCGGGATGTGAAGGGGAACAATGACTTGCTCAACCTCACGCAACCAGAGCTTATTCGCCAGATTCATGAAGCCTATCTGGAAGCAGGGGCCGACATCATCGAAACCAACACCTTCAGCAGTACACGCATTGCCCAGGCCGATTACGACATGCAGGAATTGGCTTATGAGCTGAACCTGGCAGGAGCACGTATTGCCCGCGAAGCTGCAGATGCTTACATGGCCCGTTATCCCGATCGGCCCCGGTTTGTGGCCGGTGCCATTGGCCCTACCAATAAAACCCTCTCCATTTCCCCGGATGTCACCAATCCCGGCTATCGGGCCGTGAGTTTCGACGAGGTAGCCAATGCCTACTACGAACAGGTGAAGGGCCTGGTGGAAGGCGGCGTGGATGTGCTGCTCATCGAAACCATTTTTGATACCCTCAATGCCAAAGCTGCCATCTATGCCATTCGCAGATATTTCCGTGAGAACCGGCAATCGCCCTTACCCATCATGATATCGGTAACCATCACCGATGCCTCGGGTCGCACGTTGAGTGGGCAAACCCTGGAAGCGTTTTATATTTCCATCATGCATGCCCGGCCCTTTTCCGTGGGATTAAATTGTGCACTGGGTGCGCGGCAGATGCGGCCTTATGTGGAAGAGCTCTCCCGCCTGGCCAGCTGTTACGTGAGTGTATATCCAAATGCTGGTTTACCCAATGCTTTTGGGGAATATGATGAGCATCCGCACGATACCGCTGAGGTGATAGAAAGCTTTGCCCGGGAAGGCTGGGTGAACATTGTGGGCGGATGCTGCGGTACTACGCCCGATCATATCCGTCAAATTGCCGAAAGCGTGAAACCTTATCCCCCTCGTCCGTTGCCCGTGGTGGCAAGCGTTGAACAAACTCAAACGCCTGTTGTTCCTTTGGCCGAACAGGGGTAAATGTTGTTAACCTGAGAAATGGACATCATGTCGTCTGATACCATAGTCATACCTCGTTACCTTAGGCTGTCGGGGCTGGAACCTTTGGTGGTAAGGCCAGAGACTAATTTTATCAATATTGGCGAACGAACCAATGTTACGGGTTCCAAGAAATTTGCCCGGCTTATCCGTGAAGGCAAATATGAAGAAGCCCTCACGGTGGCGCGCCAGCAAGTGGAAAACGGGGCCCAGATTCTGGATGTGAATATGGATGATGCCCTGCTCGATGGCGAGAAGGCCATGACCACTTTTCTCCAACTGCTGGCTGCCGAACCCGATATTGCCCGGATCCCGATTATGATTGATAGCAGCCGGTTTAATATTATCCTGGCCGGATTAAAATGCGTGCAGGGCAAATGCATCGTGAATTCCATTTCCCTGAAAGAAGGAGAGAAAAAATTTCTGGAGCAGGCCAGCATCTGCCAGGACTTTGGGGCAGCCGTTGTGGTGATGGCCTTTGATGAAAAAGGCCAGGCCGATACCCTCGAGCGTCGGGTGGAAGTGTGCCAGCGTGCGTATCAACTTCTCACCGAAAAACTCGATTATCCGCCCGAAGACATCATTTTCGACCCGAATGTATTTGCCGTGGCCACCGGTATTGAAGAACACAATCACTATGCGGTGGATTTCATCGAAGCCACCCGACGCATCAAGCAGCTTATGCCCCTGTGCAAGGTTAGCGGGGGCATCAGCAACGTGTCGTTTTCTTTCCGGGGCAATGACGTGGTGCGGGAAGCCATGCATGCCGTATTTCTGTATCATGCCATCAAAGCGGGGCTCGACATGGGTATTGTGAATGCCGGTGCCATCCCCGTATATGATGAGATCCCGGAAGAATTGCGAACCCGCGTGGAAGACGTGATCCTGGATCGCCGCCCCGATGCCACCGAGCGCCTCATGGAATATGCCGAACAGGTGAAATCGCAGGGCAAACAAGTGCTTAAAGACGAAAGCTGGCGCAAAGGCACCGTGCAAGAACGGCTTATTCATGCCCTGGTGAACGGTATCACCGACTACATTGAGCAGGATGTGGAAGAGGCCAGGCTCCTTTATCCCCGACCCCTCGATGTCATCGAAGGGCCATTGATGGATGGAATGAACATCGTAGGCGATTTGTTTGGCAGCGGGAAAATGTTTTTGCCTCAGGTGGTGAAAAGTGCCCGGGTGATGAAAAAAGCCGTGGCCGTACTCTTGCCCTACATGGAGCAGGAAAAAGAAGAACGCCTCCGGCAGCAACAACGGCCCTCTGGCTCAGCCGGCGAAGCTCCCGAAAGTGGGGAAGTATTGGTGGACACCCAGCAAGATCGTCAGAGCGGAGGCAAAATTGTGATGGCCACCGTGAAAGGAGATGTGCACGACATTGGTAAAAACATCGTGGGAGTGGTGCTGGGCTGCAATGGCTATGAAATCCTGGATCTGGGAGTCATGGTGCCAGCGGAAAAAATTCTGCAAACAGCCCGTGAGGTGAAAGCCGACGCCATCGGACTGAGCGGCCTCATCACACCCAGCCTCGATGAAATGGTGCATGTGGCCCAGGAAATGGAACGCCAGGGCTTTCAGATTCCCCTGCTCATCGGCGGTGCCACCACATCCCGCATGCACACGGCCGTGAAAATTGCTCCGGAATACTCGGGGGGAGTGGTGCATGTACAAGATGCTTCCAAATGTGTTCAGATTGTGGGCAACCTCCTGAACCCCACTACCCGGAACAATTTCCTTGAACAGATTCATCAGGAATATGAAGGCCTGCGCATCAGCTTCCAACAGAAAAAATCTATCAAGCAATACATTTCCCTGCAGGAAGCCCGGGCCAACAAGACTCCTATTGCCTGGGAGCAATACCAGCCGCCAGCGCCCCTGAAGCCAGGCATTCATGTGTTCACCGATTATGATCTGGAAGAACTCACGCATTATATTGACTGGCAACCGTTTTTCATTGCCTGGGAGCTCCACGGTAAATTTCCCCAGATTCTTGATGATCCTAAGGTGGGAGAGTCGGCCCGCCGGCTTTATGAAGATGCCCAGGCTTTGTTGCGCCAGATCGTAAAAGAAAAATGGCTCACGGCCCGGGCTGTGATCGGGCTCTTCCCTGCCTGTGCTGTAGATGATGACGATGTGCTGGTGCAGACAACTAATGGCCCCCTGAGGCTTTGTTTCCTGCGGCAACAGCTGAAAAAGGCGGCCGGACAGCCCAACATGTGCTTGGCCGATTTTATTAAACCCCAATACCAGCTGTCGTCCGGTGAAACGGATTATATCGGGGCCTTTGCCGTGACGGCAGGCATTGGCATCGAACAGTGGATTCAGTTTTTCGAAGCGGATCATGATGATTATCACATTATCATGCTGAAGGCACTGGCCGACAGGCTGGCCGAGGCTTTTGCCGAACGCATGCACGAAAGAATCCGGAAGGAATTTTGGGGCTATCAGCCTCATGAACAGCTTACCAATGAGCAACTCATCCGGGAAGAATATGTGGGCATTCGGCCTGCTCCGGGCTACCCGGCATGCCCCGATCATACCGAAAAACGCAAGTTGTTTCATTTGCTCAATGCCACCGAAGCCACGGGCATCCAGCTCACGGAGTCGCTGGCCATGTATCCCGCTGCCAGCGTATGTGGATGGTATTTCTCACACCCTGAAAGCAAATATTTTGGCGTAGGAAAAATTCTGGAAGATCAGGTGGAAGACTATGCCCGCCGCAAGCAAATGCCCATCGAGGAAGTCAGCTATTGGCTCAGGCCCCAGCTGCAGGATTAACACCGGAACTT
>JADGHY010000154.1 GCA_019683625.1 Thermoflavifilum sp.
GGATATGGGATATTATGAAAATTATTTGCGAGGATTGGAATATAATGTTGTGGATGCAAGCGCTTTTGGTATTCTCAAAACCAATTTAAAATATCAAATCGGGAAATGGAATATTCATTTGCCGTTGATTCCGGAAAAATTTGCCCATGTGCCGCTGGCTATATATGCAAAATGCTTTGGGGATGTAGGATATGCTTATGATCCTTATCATGAGGTTAGCCATTTAAGCAATCGCTGGTTAGTAACGGGCGGATTTGGATTAGACTTTGTAACGTTTTATGATATTCGTCTGCGGGTGGAATATAGCTTCAATCAGTTCGGACAAAATGGGTTATTTTTACATACCAAATCAGAATTATAATCTGCCAGTAGCCAAATCATTGCATGCAGGTTGCTATCTATAGCAGGAATTTTTCACCACAGGATCAGGCCGATGTACAGCTGTTGATCCACACGTTGCATCAGCATGGTATGCAGTTGTGGATATATGCTCCATGCTACAGGCAAATGCAAGACAGCATTCAGTGGCCGCAAAAGCCGGTATTGTTCAATACAGCACAAGATTTGGATGAAAATATTTCCTGCATGATTAGTTTAGGTGGCGATGGTACTTTGCTCGATACCTTATGTTTTGTGCGCAACAAATCCATTCCCGTGATGGGTGTGAATATGGGAAGGTTGGGCTTTTTGGCCAATATTGGCCGGGATATGATGGGGCGCATGGCCGATGCTTTGTTATCACATGATTACGTGATTGAAAAACGCATCTTGCTGCATCTGGATGCCAGCATACCTCTTTTTGGGGAAGTACCTTATGCATTGAATGATTTCACCCTGCATAAGAAAGATGCGTCCTCCATGATTCGCATTCATGCTTTCTTAAATGGTGAATTTCTGAATACTTATTGGGCTGATGGATTAATTGTAGCCACACCCACGGGATCTACGGCTTATTCCCTGAGTTGCGGAGGCCCCATTTTGCTGCCCGAAGCCGGAGGATTTGTGGTAACGCCTGTTGCTCCGCATAACCTAAACGTAAGACCTTTGGTGGTGCCCGACGATGCCGTGATTTCCTTTGAAATAGAAGGCAGAAGCGAACAGTTTCTCTGTACCTTAGACGCACGCATGGAAACGATAACCAGTGATGTGCGGATGGCTATTCGCAAAGAAGATTTTACGCTGAACCTCATCCGCCTGCAGGAAACCAATTTTTTGCAAACCCTTCGCAATAAATTATTCTGGGGGATTGACAAACGAAATTAATTTCCTGCATACCAAAATCTTACACAAAACGTTACTTTATCAATTGTATGTAAAGATGATGAGATCTTATGCTTGGTTGGGCTATATGGCCTGGATGATAGGGCTTTTGTGGTGCCCGGAAAAAATAATGGCTCAGATTTCGCTCCGATCCTATCGCGCCCTGGCTTATACGGCAGAAATAGGTGTGGCGGCTGGTGGCGCAGAATACTTTGGCGACTTGAATACCCATTATGGCTGGCATGCCGTGAAGGCATCGGGCGGCATTTTTTACCGGAAATTATTCAGCCCTTATGTGGCTGCCCGGCTGGAGGGAGAAATGGCGCAATTGGGCTATTCGGATGTGTACAACAAAAATGAATTCCAACATCGGCGCAACCTGAGCTTTAACACCCTGATCTGGGAATTTACACTGATGGGGGAGTTTAACTTTTTCCGTTTTGAACCCGGCAGTGATAATCACAGGTTTACCCCTTATCTGGCCTTTGGTGTGGGCATATTTCACTTCAATCCTTACGCATATTATCAGGGGCAGAAATACTATTTACAGCCTTTAGGCACGGAGGGGCAAGGCTCTTTTCTTTATCCTGACCGGAAACCTTACGCCCTTCAAGCCCTGTGTTTTCCCGTGGGGGCCGGCATAAAATACAATCTGGGAAGGAATCTGGATATTGGATTAGAAGCCATTCATCGGTTTACCACCACCGATTATCTGGACGATGTGAGCAAGACCTATGTGGGCGTGACGGCTTTCCCGCCTAAGCCAAATGGGCAGCCTTCCGTGGCCGCCATCCTGCAGGATCGTTCCAACTGGAATGGCCAGCCCGCCATAGGTACCCCGGGACGGCAGCGGGGCAATAGCCTTACCAAAGACCAATACATTTTTGTGCAGCTTACCCTTTCGGTATTGCTCAGCAATTATCGCTGTCCTGCGCTTTAAGGGCGGTTAAACTTGTGTTAAAAACCCGACCCAGCAAGCCTTTCAGCCGATATTAGGATATATTTGTAACTTTCTCGACTTTTGCGGAACAAGCAAGGTCAACATGTCCAGAACCGCCACATTAAAAGATCGTATTGACCCCCGAAAATTGCCCCGGCATATTGCCATTATCATGGATGGCAATGGCAGGTGGGCCAAGGAGCGTGGCAAGGACCGGATTTATGGGCATCACGAAGGGGTGCAGAGTGTAAAGAGTGTGGTGGAAGCTTGTGGTGAGCTGGGCATACCTTATCTCACGATTTATGCTTTTTCTACCGAAAACTGGGAGCGCCCTTCTGATGAGGTAAACGGTATCATGGAATTGTTGGTGAGCACGCTGCACAAGGAAATTGATTCTCTTCGCCAACACAATATTCGCCTGCATGTGATTGGCGACCTGGATATGCTGCCACCGGTATGCCGGCAGGAAGTGCGGGAAGCCGTACAGCTCACGGCTGGTCATGATGGCCTGCATTTGATCGTGGCCCTCAGCTATAGCTCGCGTTGGGAAATCATTCAGGCAGTAAAAAAGGTGGCTGCTGATGTACGTGCCGGGAAAATAAAGCCCGAAGACATTGATCAGCAACTGTTTGCCCGCTACCTTTGTACTGCTCCGTTTCCAGATCCTGAACTGGTCATCCGCACCAGTGGTGAATATCGCATCAGCAATTTTTTGCTTTATCAGATTGCTTACGCAGAACTGTATTTTACACCTACCTTGTGGCCTGATTTCAGGAAAGAAAATCTGTATGAGGCCATCTTAGATTTTCAATCCAGGGAACGACGATTTGGGAAAACGAGCGAACAAATACAGCAGAATGAAGAGATGTTTTCGTAGACATGTGGTCTTGATCTTATGCGTGTTCTGGGGGCATCATCTGCTGGCACAGCAGCTATCGGCCTCATCACCTGCAACCATTGATACCACCCAGATTCCCGTATTGCCTCCCAATCCCAAATCCTACCGGATCGCAGGCATCACTATTTCCGGCGCCCGTTATCTGGATCCGCAACTGTTGATTTCTGTATCCGGCATATCGGTAGGCGATCGCATCATCCTGCCCGGCGACGGATTGGCCAAGGTGATTCAAAATCTCTGGAAACAACATCTGTTTTCCAATATTCAGATCTATGTAACCAAAATAGATGGAGAGGATATTTATCTCGATATTCATGTTACAGAACGCCCAAGGCTGGCTAATTTTTATTTCCGAGGGGTGAGCAAAACCGAAGCCGATGAGCTGAAAACAAAGACAGACCTGCATCAGGGGTCGGTGGTCACCGAAAGCATGAAGATCAATGCAGAAGTGGCTATCCGCAAATATTTTCAAGATAAGGGATATCGGAACGTGAGTATCCAGATCAGTGAACGCCCCGATACGGCCGTGATGCTTAATGCAGTGGACTTAATTTTCAATATCCATAAGGGCAGAAAGGTGAAGATCAGCGAAATCTTTTTTGCAGGCAATGATCATGTGCCCGATGCTCGCCTCAAAGCACAGATGAAAAACACCAAAGAAGGCATGCGCCTTACCTTGCATCCTGCCAGGGATGTAAATGCCTATGGCGGTCATCCCTATACTTTTGCAGATTATCTGCACCAATGGGGGTTTTTATATCCGTCTAAAACCCTGCATCTGCTCGAACCTTATTTCCGGTTCAAATTATTTAACTCGGCTAAGTTTAACCAAAGCAAATACGAAGAAGATAAAGCCAAGATTATTGAGTACTACAATTCCCTTGGATACCGCGATGCCACGATTGTGGATGACACCATTTATCAGGCACCCAATGGGAATATAGACATAGCCATTAAGATAAACGAAGGGGATAAATATTATTTTGGCAATATCACCTGGAGCGGCAATACCAAATATCCGGATACCTTGCTGAATGCTATTCTGCGCATTCATAAAGGAGATCCCTATAATCTGGATTTGTTTAACAAAAGGCTGGGCATCACACCCACGCAACAAGGCGATGATATCAGCAGCCTGTATTTGAACGATGGTTATTTGTTTTTCCGCGTCACACCCGTTGAAACGAGAGTATATCATGATACCATTGATTACGATATTCGGATCACAGAAGGGCCGCAGGCTACTATCAACAAGGTTACCATTTCAGGCAATGACCGGACCAATGAACATGTGATCAGGAGAGAGTTACGTACGATTCCGGGTGAAAAATTCAGCCGGGCCGATTTAATTCGTTCACAGCGCGATGTAGCCCAGCTGGGTATGTTCGATCCCCAGAAAGTATCGGTAAACCCGCAGCCCAATCCGGAAAACGGAACGGTAGACATTGGCTGGTCGGTGGTCGAGAAGCCTTCTGATCAGCTGGAACTCTCGGCCGGATGGGGTGGCTATATTGGCTTAACGGGAACGCTAGGATTGTCGTTTAATAATTTTTCTTTGCGCAACATCACCAATCCGCATGCCTGGACACCTTTGCCCAGTGGCGATGGACAAAAGCTCTCCATCCGTTATCAATCCAACGGTAAATTTTATCACTCGTATAGTTTCTCTTTCACCGAGCCCTGGTTAGGCGGAAAGAAGCCCAATAATTTTACGGTAAGCGTATATAATTCTTTCATTGCCAGTGGTGTGTATAATCCTTATACCGGATTTTTTGGTGGCTCGGCCGACAGCAGTTTTCTGCGCTCTACCGGATTTACCGTGGCATTAGGCAAACGCCTTACCTGGCCGGATGATTATTTTACGCTTACCGGTGCGGTGAATTTTGTACGTTACACTTTGAAAAACTATCAATTCTTTTATGGAAATCCGTTGAACAACGGAGATATTAATGAGTTAAGCTTAAAACTCACGCTGGCCCGCTCTTCTGTGGATGCACCGATTTATCCGCGAAGTGGTTCCAACATCGTGCTCTCTGGGGAATTCACCCCTCCGTATTCTTTATTCGAATCGGAAAGTGTGTATGAAGGCAAAACGCTGGCGCAGAAATTTAAATATATCGAATATCAAAAATATCGTTTTGATGCAGAATGGTATGTGCCTCTGGGCAGGCCACATGGCACGGATCAAAAGCAATTTGTGCTGAAGCTGGCCGCTAAATTCGGATTCCTGGGTAAATAT
>JADGHY010000155.1 GCA_019683625.1 Thermoflavifilum sp.
GCCCCGTGGTGGTGTATTTTTACCCGGCGGCTTACACCGGTGGTTGCGATCTGGAAGCGCATACTTTTTCAGAACTGGCCTCAGAGTTTGCCCAGGCCGGTGCCACCATCATTGGCGTCTCGGCCGATGATCTGGCCCGACTGAAATCTTTTTCCGCTGATCCCAATTATTGTGCGGGCAAGTTTCCCGTAGCTTCAGATCCCGATGGGAAGATAGCTGCCCAATATGGCCTGAAGCTCATTCCGCCTCAACCCGGCGTGAAAGATGTAAGAGGTAAGCCCGTCACGCATGGCTTCATTCCCCGAACCACATTCGTCATCAATCCAGCGGGAAACATTGTAGCCGTGTTTTCTTCAGAAACCGATCATATTTCTCCGGATCAACACGCAAAGATGTCGCTTGCCCTGGTGCAAAAATTGCATCACGGATAAATAATCCGGGATAGAGCAATTCATCTGCAATTCGATTTCGCATCGGGAGAGGCAGAAATTTATTTCAATACTACCACCTATCTGCCGCAGTTAAAGCTTTCGGCATAGTAAAACATATAGCTCATATCCCGTACGTTCGATACATTCCAGCGGGATATATCACCATTGAAGCGCTTGGCCAGGGCAAACATGCCTTTCATGCTGCGTACATTGGAAGTATTCCATCGGGATAGATCGCCGTTGAATAGTTCAGCCTTATAAAACATAAAACGCATATCTCGCACATTCGATACATCCCACTCGGAAATATTGCCGTTGAAGGTGAACATATTAGCAAATAAAAAGCTCATGTCCTCAATCAAAGAGGTATCGATAAAATTCAAATCACATTGATCCCCCTTTTCCCGAATGGTTTGTTGAATGATCTCCTGCAGTTCCTTTTTGGTGGCAGGTCTTACGCGCTGTTGCATGGGAAGTGCCGTTTGAACTTAGCAAAAAATCAATGGCTTACAAATTTTTACCCTAAAGCATCAACCGGATGTGCAAAAGATGTTGTGCATGTTCAGATGCTAAATCCATCAGGAAGGATACTTCCTTTCTTTACCACCACAATTCCTTCTTTCACGGTATAAAGGGGATGATCGGTATCGGCCAGATGAGGGCCACCGTTGATGCGCACGTCATTGCCCACCCGGCAATTTTTATCAATGATTGCATTTTTGATGTAACAACGTTCACCAATGCCCAGGGGAGGAATGCCTTTGCTGTAAGAAGCATTGATTTCGTCGAGTGTCTGATAATAATCATTGCCCATCACATAACAATTTACCAATGTGGTGCCTCTGCCAATGCGGGTACGGATGCCCACCAGTGTATGTTCCAGCCGGCTGGCCATGATGATACAGCCATCTGCAATCACCGTTTTTTCGAGTGTAGTACCCGAAATCTTGGTAGGTGGCAGCATGCGGGCACGAGTGTAAATGCTTCTTTCATTGTCAAACAAATTAAACTTTGGAATTTCATTAGTAAGTTCCAGATTGGCTTCAAAAAAGGAGGGTACGGTTCCGATATCGGTCCAGTAACCTTCAAACTGATAGCTTACCACGTTATATTTTCCGATGGCATCGGGAATGATTTCCTTCCCGAAATCCGTTGACACCAGATCTTCCCGAAGGATTTTGAACAGGATATCTTTATTGAACAAGTAAATACCCATGGAAGCCAGGTAAATGCGCCCCACCGATTTCATTTCCTCACCGGTGTCTGAAGCCCATTCCAGGATGGCATCTCCTTTGGGTTTTTCCACAAAAGCAATGATATGATTGGCTTCATCCGTTTTCATGATGCCAAACGAAGAAGCATCCTGAAAATTCACGGGTGTAGTGGCAATGGTAATATCGGCCTTCTTTTCAATGTGATAGTTGATCATCAGCTGATAATCCATCTGATAGAGCTGATCGCCGGAAAGAATCAACACATAGTCAAACTCAAATCCTTCCAGATGATGCAGGCATTGCCTGACGGCATCGGCTGTACCCTGGTACCAGGTAGGGTTTTCAGGGGTTTGTTCGGCAGCCAGGATATCTACAAATCCGCTGTTGAAATGATCAAAATGATAAGTGTTTTTAATATGGCGATTCAGGGAAGCGGAGTTGTATTGCGTGAGCACGAAAATACGCTTCAGGCCTGAGTTTAAACAATTGGAAATCGGAATATCCACAAGGCGGTATTTGCCGGCAATGGGAACGGCGGGCTTGGAGCGGCTTTTGGTGAGGGGATATAACCGGGTACCCTGGCCTCCACCCAAGATAAGCGATATCACAGACGGCTGCATAAATGTTAAGGTTTTAATTGGGTATATAAATGTAAATATTCCTTGGCAGATTTATCCCAGGAAAAATCAAACCCCATGATGCGTTGCTGCACCTCCTGCATGGCTTCGGGATGTTGATAGAGCTTCATTGCCCGGGTAATAGCATGGGTGATATCCCAAACCGATGGCTGGAGAAAGCGAAAGCCATAACCTCCTGGATCGCCAATATCGATCACCGTATCGTAAAGCCCGCCAACAGCTCTCACAATGGGAATTGTGCCATATCGCATGGCATACATTTGATTCAGGCCACAGGGTTCAATGCGGGAGGGCATCAACAGAAAGTCTGCTCCTGCATAGAGCTGATGCGAGAGATTTTCATCGTATCCGATATATGACTTGCAATGCATGTGGTGATGATATTCTGTCTGGCGCAACAACCATTCTATGTGCGGATCACCACTGCCCAGCAAAATAAAATTCATCGCATATTGGGATTCATACAGGCTTCTGGCTACAGCATCGGGGAGCAGATCAGCACCTTTTTCATACACCAGCCTGCCAATGAATACGAAAAGGGGTTTTTGTTCATCCAGCTGGAAACGCCGGCAGAGTTCGATTTTATTGGCTGCCTTACCCTCCTTTACGGAATGTACATCGTAATGATGAGCAATACGGGGATCGGTTTGCGGATTCCAGGTTTCTGCATCAATCCCATTCAGGATGCCCAGGCATTTATGGCGTTCCTGTCTGAACAGTGCCTCCAATCCGGCTGCAGAGAGGCTTAATTCTTCCAGATAATGCGGAGATACCGTTGTCACCCGCCAACTGCATTTCACGGCGGCAGCCATAGGATTGATGAGGTGATCCCAGTCAAGCATGCCCGCTTTCCAGGGATCAAAGGCCGGCAGATAATAGGCCTTATCCCAACCAAACTGCCCTTGATATTGTGCATTGTGAATCGTGAAAACGGTAGGAATTTGCCGCAGGTAGTCGTATTTATAACAATAATTCATCATAAAGGGAATCAAGCCCGTATGATGATCATGACAATGCACCACATCCGGGTGGTGGCGCCAGCTGTTCAACCATTCCACCACGCCAATCTGAAAAGCCGTAAACCGCTCCAGGTCATTAAAACAGCCATATACCTGATTACCTTCAATCAAACCCGGAATTTCCAGCAAATACAGGTCAAAACCCAGCAGATTGTGCTTTTCGCGAATCACATTGAAATGATACCAGGTAGGCCCCAACCAAAGCCCACCCTGATGCACCAGTTCAAATTCATGCTCGATTAGAAACCGCGTCCGGTAACAAGGCATGACCACTTTGGCAATCCAGCCCTGCTGTTGCTGATACCGGGGCAAAGCTCCCACCACATCCCCCAATCCGCCCACCTTGGCTACGGGATAACATTCCGCGCTAACATGCAAAACTTCCATGCAAACAGGCTTAACACCATTTTTAGGAAATGAAAATCAGGTAAAAACCAATCGTAGGACAATTTAATAAGTTCTCATTGCACATACAACATTTCCCATAAAAATTCCGGAATCTGTTGTCACGACTTATGAAAATGCGGATGGTAGCGGTCGAGCGTGTCCCGCAGATAGCCGGTATCAATATGGGTATAAATTTCAGTAGTGGTGATGCTTTCGTGGCCCAGCATTTCCTTCACTGCATTCAGGTCGGCCCCTCCTTCCAGAAGATGGGTGGCAAAAGAATGGCGAAACGTATGGGGAGAAATGTTTTTCTGAATACCCGCAGCCCTGGCCAAAGATTTGATGATGTAAAACACCATGACGCGGGTCAATGGCTGACCACGCCGATTGAGAAAAAGTATATCCCGATATCCGGCCTGTGGCTGAATATGCACACGCACCTGCTCCCGATATATGCGAATATATTTTAAGGCAAGTTCGCCGATGGGCACCAGGCGCTGCTTATTGCCCTTGCCTATGACACGGATAAAGCCTACTTCCGGAAATAAATCGGAAATACGCAGGCTTATCAGTTCGCTCACACGCAGGCCACAGCTGTACAGGGTTTCCAACATGGCCTTATTGCGCATGCCTTCGGGCTTGCTCAAGTCGATGGCTGCGATGATGCGGTCTATTTCCGCTACGGTCAACACATCCGGAAGCTTGCGCCTGATTTTGGGCAGCTCCAGCAGGGTAGCCGGATTTTCGGCTATTACCTCTTCCACCAGCAGATACTGAAAAAACATACGTAAGCCGGAAATCATCCGGGCTTGAGAACTGGCCGCTATGCCCATTTCTGTGAGGCTACGCACAAATCCCTGCAAATCGGATAGCTGAACGGCATCGGGAGCTATGGCTCTTCCCACGCTTTCCAGATACTGGGCAAGCAATCGCACATCATGCCGATAGGCATCAATGGAATGTGGCGATAAGTCCTTCTCCAGCCTCAGATAGGCCACAAATCCCTGAATATATGCCTCCCAGATCATGAACAAATGGTCAGATGATGGATTTGTCGTGCAGGATAGCCTTTGCCTGCCTACCCTCACAACAGATCAGATCCAAAATACTTAAATCTGGTAAAAATCCCGTGCGGTCTTCAAACACCTGATGATAACGGATGCTATGGGGAGCATGAGCCGGTGGCGGTTGGATGCTTCCTCGATAGTCGGCAGCAAAACTGCGGGCTTCTTCGGGTGAAAGAAAATGATCGGAGAAATCCATTTTAGCTTCAACGCCCAATACGCGGCTAATCCAAATCAGCCAATCCCAATTCCAGTCGATTAAAAAGCGATAGGGCCTTTCAAAAAAAGGTTGCAGTTCTTCTTCAAAATATTCAAACCAGGGACTACGCCTGTAAGCCGATACCAAGGTCTTCCAATGATGCGCCTGCCAGGCTTCCCGATTGTAAATCCGGATGTCTTTTACGGGCGTATGCTGCCGCTTGCCTTTTTCCAGCGGAATACTCATCAGGATCATGCCATTCGGGCCTGCCAGGTAAAACCGGTTGGCATAACTCTTTTTTTCGTGATACAAAAAAATATCAAATAACCAGTGCGGATAATCAATTAATAATTTTATGTAGGAGATACATGGAATACATT
>JADGHY010000156.1 GCA_019683625.1 Thermoflavifilum sp.
ATTGAAATAAAATATGCATTAAGCGGGTTGCAAATTTGCATTGAGTCGGGCGATGCTGCGGATAGCTTGGTCGGCAAATGATTCGAAGGCCTTCCGCGAGAGCTCATCGTCGCTGACCATAGCCGGCACGCCAAGATCGCCTCCTTCACGGATATTTTCCACGATGGGGATTTGTCCTAAAAAGGGCACGCCAAATTCTTCGGCCAGCTTTTTCCCGCCTTCTTTGCCAAAAAGATAATATTTCCGGTCTGGCAGATCGGGCGGAGTGAAATAGGCCATATTTTCCACGATGCCCACTACCGGCACTTTAATCTGAGGCGTGTTGAACATGCCTAAGGCTTTTCGGGCATCGGCTAATGCCACATCCTGGGGAGTTGTCACCACAATAGCCCCTGTCAGGGGAACGTGCTGGACGAGGGTGAGGTGAATATCGCCGGTACCGGGCGGCAGGTCAATAATTAAATAATCGAGGGCACCCCAGTAAATATCTGTCATAAATTGCCGTACGGCACTGCTGGCCATGGGTCCCCGCCATATCACTGCCTGCTTTTCTTCCACCAGCAAGCCGATAGACATCACCTCTATGCCAAAGCGCAACATGGGCACGATCATGGGCCGGCCTTTTATCTGCGCCATCCGGGGGCGTTCACCTTTGATCCCCAACATGATGGGAATGCTGGGGCCGTAAATATCCGCATCCATTAAGCCTACTTTCGCTCCCCGTTGGGCAATGGCCAGGGCTAAGTTGGTAGAGATGGTTGATTTACCTACCCCTCCTTTTCCCGAGGCCACGGCAATGATATTTTTTACTTCCGGTAAAATCACCTTGTTATCTTGCCGGCTGGTGGTGGTACGGGCTTCCATCTGGATCTCTACTTCCGCGGCAGGATCCACCATCATGTGGATAGCGTTGATACAAGCCTGTTGCATGGCATCTTTAACCGGACAAGCAGGCGTGGTGAGCACGATTTTAAACCGGATTTTTTTGCCCTCAATGTGTAAATCCTGTATCATGCGCAAACTCACCAAATCCTTGCCCAGATCCGGATCCTGAACCTGGCTGAGCGCGGCCAATACCTGCTGTGCTGTAATCATGCGTGAAATATTTGTTTTTGACAAAATTAGGGCATCCCAAACAGGAATCCGCCAGTTAAAGGCTGGCAGAGGGAAATATTTCAGGAAATGATATTCAGCAAACAAAACCGGTGCCTGGCCGGTTGATGCATGCAGGATATGCTGCAAATTCCTTATATTTGAACGGTTGTTTGTGTCATTCTTGTTGTTGAAAAATAAGCTTGTGAAAAAATCAGTATGGATCGGTAGTTTACTCCTTTGCATCCACTCTGTTGTTTTTGCCCAGCGTCATCTGGTTCATGATACCGTTGTCGAGTTTTCCGGCGTAGTGCTCACGGCCGATAGCCTGCAGGCTATTCCGGGGGTGTCCATCACGGTTAAAGGACAAGATCGGGGCACGCTTTCCAATGATCAGGGGGTATTCGACATCGTGGCCTACCGGGGTGATACCATTCATTTCAGTGCAGTAGGTTTCAGGCCCAAAGATGTGCGTATTCCGCTCGACCTCAAAGGCAATCATTTTTCCATGATTCAGCTGATGGTGGCCGATACGATTTATTTACCTGAAACCATTATTCGTCCTTATCCCTCACCCGAAGAATTTGCCAGAGAGTTTGTGAATTACAAATTTCCGGATGATAAATACGAGATTGCCCGGAAGAACACAGAGGCTGCCAAGCTTCGTATCTTGGCGCTTACTCTTCCGCCCGACGCCACGGAAGCCACACAGCTCTATTTGAACCAACAGGCCCAACGCATCTCCTATGCTGGTCAGCTTCCGCCTCAGAATATCTTTAACCCGTTTGCCTGGGCTCAATTTATTCAAGCCTGGAAAAATGGAGATTTTAAACGCAAGGATTAGCTTTCTGCCTCTGTAGCTTCTTCTTTCTCTTGCAGGCTGTGGGCTTTTTCTTAATATTGCCTGAAGGCCAAAATAACATCACGATGAAACAAGTTACCGTTATTGGTGCAGGAACGATGGGCAATGGTATTGCGCACGTATTTGCACAGCATGGTTTTGAAGTAAGGCTCACCGATGTCAGCGATGCGATCTTGCAAAAAGCATTGGAGACCATTCGCCAGAATGCAGCTCGGCAGGTGAAAAAGCAATTGCTTACTGAAGCGCAGGCAGCAGAGATGATGCACAGAATTCATCCCGTAAAATCATTGCATGATGCGCTGCAGCAGGCCGATCTGGTGGTTGAGGCAGCCACGGAAAAGCTGGAAATCAAACAACAGCTTTTTCAGCAGATGGATAAATTAGCCCCTGCTCATGCCATACTGGCATCTAATACTTCTTCCATCTCCATCACCCAGTTGGCCGCTGTCACACAGCGTCCTCAGCAAGTCATCGGCATGCATTTCATGAATCCCGTACCGGTTATGCCTTTGGTGGAAATCATCACTGGATTCCATACCGATGCGGCTGTCACACAAGCTATCGTTACGTTGAGCCGTGAGCTGGGCAAGACGCCCTGTGTGGTGAACGATTATCCGGGTTTTATTGCCAACCGTATCCTGATGCCCATGCTCAACGAAGCCATGTATGCCCTTCAACAGGGAGTAGCGGGGGTGGAAGAAATTGATACCATCATGAAATTAGGTATGGGGCATCCGATGGGGCCTTTGCAGCTGGCCGACTTCATAGGATTAGATGTTTGTCTCTCTATCCTACAGGTTTTGCATCAAGGGTTAGGCGATCCCCGATATGCACCTTGTCCTTTGCTGGTGAAAATGGTACAGGCGGGCTGCTTAGGCGTAAAAACAGGAGCCGGCTTTTACCGGTATGCAGCTGGCAGCAAAGAAAAAACAGTAAATCCTGTTTTTCAGGTTACCCGTCATTTTTAGCGCTGTGCGGTGTAGATGTTAAGCCACTTGTGGGCCGTAAGCGGCATAGTATGCTGCACCCAGCAATGCCGTTTTATCGTTAAGCACCACATAGATGGGCACTTTTTCTATCAGCTCCTGCATGCGATCACAGTGCAAATAATGCGTGTAAAACCGTTCTTCAATCAGCAAATCAATGATTTTTGGGGGAATGCCTCCACCCAGATAGAGACCACCCGTAGCTTTCAATTTCAGCACCAGGTTGGCAGCTTCATGAGCCAGGTAGCGCACAAACAGTCGCATCGTTTCTCTGCAGATGGCGAATTCGTTGCGGGTAGCAGCTTCGCTGATCACGGCTGCTTTGTCGGGTGCTTCATCCAGTTGTTTTCGCAATGCGGCGGGTTCATCAAAGCGGTGGGTATCCCGAAGGAATTGATAAATATGCAGGATGCCCATGCCGGAAACCACATGTTCCCAGCTTACCACTTCTACTTTTTTTTGTAAATATTGCAACAAGGCAATATCCAATTCAGTTCGCGGCGCAAAATCGCAGTGCCCGCCTTCGGTAGCAAAGGGATGATAATAATGGTCATCAAAATACAGTCCGGCTTCGCCGAGCCCTGTGCCGGGTGCAATCACCGCAATATTCCCTGGTTTGCTGTCGTCGGCACCACGGATGACGTGTAGTTCTTTTGCATTCAGGGCTGCCAATCCATAAGCAGTTGCTTGCAGGTCGTTGATGAAAATCACTTCATCAATGCCCACTACCTTACTCACCAGGCGTTGATCCAGTTTCCAGGGCAAGTTGGTCACCTCCACACGGCCGTCGATTACGGGGCCTGCTACGCCAGCACAAAGCCGTACGGGCTTGCGATTGGTTTTGGTTTCCAGAAAGTCTTTCACAATCAGTGAGAAGCTATCATAATCCCGGGAATGATAGCTGGCCTCAACCAGGCAGGTGGGGTGATAGCCCTGGATTTCGAAGAGTGCCAGATTGGTTTTGGTGCCTCCTACATCTGCTGCCAGAATGCAGCAAAGCTGTTTTTGGCCCCAGCCCGGTAAATACAGGGGAATCCAGGGTTGTGGTGATGATGAATGGTCAGTCATGTATGGATGGAATTGAATACGATCATGGGAATAATCAGAAAATTACAACAAAGGCAATGACCTGCCAAAACATTTTCCTAATACAGGATTCTTGTTTTAATAGTATGTTTCACTTGTTTCAGCAATTGAAAAGCTTCCCGGGAAAGTTTGGTATCTACGTCCAACACCACATAGCCAATCAGTTCATTGGTTTTTAAATATTGTCCCAACACATTGATGGCATGGTTAGAAAGCAGGGTATTGATTTCCGAAAGCACGCCGGGTACGTTTTTGTGGATATGCAAAATCCGATGGGCTCCGGATAGGACGGGCACATGCAGAGGTGGCACGGTATGCGAGCCTATACTGGTACCGCTTTCCAGATATTGCAACATTTTATTGCTCACATCTTCACCGATATGCCATTGTGCTTCTTCGGTTGACCCTCCGATATGCGGGGTGAGAATAACGTTAGGAAGGTTTTGCAAGGGCGTCACGAAGCGATCTCCGTTTTTTTCAGGTTCTTCCGGGAACACGTCAACGGCTGCACCCGAGAGGATGCCGGTTTGCAGGGCTTCCCGCACGGCTTCCAGGTCCATCACATCCCCGCGGGCATAATTCAGCAGGATAGCTCCTTTTTTAAAATATTTCAGGAGGTTGCGGTTGATCATGTTTTTGGTTTGGGGTGTGGCCGGCACATGCAGGGTCACCACATCGGCTCTGGAAACCAGTTCTTTGAGGCTCTTCACCGGCTCCGCATTGCCAATGGGCAATTTGGTAATCACATCATAAAAAATCACTTTCATGCCCATAGCTTCGGCCAACACGCTCACCTGCGTGCCGATATTTCCGTATCCGATGATGCCCATGGTTTTACCCCGCAATTCATAACTACCTTTTGCATCCTTCATCCAGATGCCTTCGTGAGCAGCTTTATTTTTATCGGGTATTTTGCGAATCAGCATGATGGCGAGTGCAATCACCAGTTCGGCCACTGATCGGGTATTGGAATAAGGAGCATTGAACACAGCCACACCTCTTTCCGTGGCTGCTTTCAGATTTACCTGATTGGTGCCAATGCAAAAGCAACCGATAGCATGCAGATGGGGCGCGGCATCCAGCACCCTTTCCGTAATCTGTGTTTTGGAACGAATGCCTAAGAGGTGTACTTGCTTGATGGCTTTGATTAATTCCTCTTCCGGTAACGCCCGGGTTAATTTTTCAACCTGGCTGTAGCCTGCTTGCCGAAAAGCCTGAACGGCCGAGTCGCTGATGTTTTCCAGGAGCAATATGCGAATCTTTTCCCGGGGAAAGCTGGTCTTCTGATCCATTCAATATTTG
>JADGHY010000157.1 GCA_019683625.1 Thermoflavifilum sp.
CATCAATATCCTTCATTGGGCATGCAGATCCTGGGTTCTGTAAGCATTAAATTTTAATCAGTGGATATTTTTATTTATTTCAGGGAAATGCTTTATGAACAAGGCAGGGCCATATTGCCTGGCTTTGGCGAGTGGATCCTGGAAAAGTTGCCGGCAAGCATTCATCCCGATGAAGAGCTGATTTATCCCCCCCGCCTGCATATCCATTTTCATTACGAGCCCAATGTGGATGCCCAGCCACTGGTGCAATTCATTGCCGAGTGGCAGAACATCATTCCTGCTGTGGCTGAGTTGCAGATGAAAAAATCCCTTCGTCCGCTCGAAGAACTGCTGTTGCAGGGGAAAACTGTAGACATACCTTTGGTGGGCACCTTACATCGTGATGAAAATGGGATGTGGATATTTACGGAGTCTCCTCTTTTGCAGTTAGGATTAGAGGCCTTACCCATCAGGCCGCTTCTCCGCTCAGGCCAGCCTGCTGCTAGGGCAGGCAGCCCCGAGCAGAAGCCCGAACCTGCGGCTATAGCCTCTTCAGCAGCTGCAGGCGGAACTATACCCTCAGCAGAGCCATCCGCTCAGGAAATAGCCGAAGCCGAACCTTATCCGTTTGAAGACCGCCCGTCGCGGGGCAAAGGGTGGTGGATTGCCCTGGGAGTGGTGCTGATATTGATAGCCGTAGGATGGACAGCCTGGGACAAAGGCTGGCTGAAGCCTTTGCAAAAAAAAATTTGGGGTGACACGATCACCACTTCGGCTCCGGCAGTGCCTCAGCAAAGCATATCCTCAGATTCCGCACAGCATCATCGTTCTGGCAGTACAGGAGCTGATTCGGTAAATACTTATCAACTCGTGCTCTCCGGTTATGCCGACTCTTCACAGGCTGCCAGGTTTCTGAATGAAGTGGTTAATAAGGGTTGGCCAAATGCCATGTTCGTGAAAGATAGCGCTTCGGATCTGTATTTGGTAATCATTCCCGTCAGCACCACGGCTGCTGATACACAGCAATGGGTCAGCCAATTTCAGCAGATTTTCGGCGGCCATCCTTATTTCAGGAAACCATAAGCTGAGCGTTACATCACCCGTTCATACAACCATGGCGGAGCCAGGCGCATGGCAAGTGCCACCCATCGCCATCGTGGCGTCACATATAGCACACGCCTGTGGTGGTGCATGGCCCGGAATATTTGTCGGGCGGCCGTTTCCGTGCTGCACATCCAGAATCGTTTGCCTTCCATGGGCTTAGTATCCACAAATCCGGGGCGGATGTCGGTGATGTAAACGGGCAGCCTGGCCTTACGGGCTTTGTGATGCAGGGCCTGAAGATAGCTGATCTGATAAGCTTTAGAAGCAAAATAGGCCGGAGCATGCCGGTCGCCCCGAAGGCCGGCCACAGAGGTGATGGCCAACAGATGGCCTTTTCGGCATTGTTGAAAATATTGAAAAGCCCAGTCGACCACCGCTGTGAAGCCTTTGACATTGGTTTCAAGCATGCCTTCCTCAATGGCATAATCCAGCGCAGGGTTCACGAGGCCGTATCCGGCACAATGTACCAATATATCCATCCCGCCCAATTCCGTGAGGGTGTGGTTGAGGATCTCGGGGATGGTGGCTACCTGACGCACATCCAGCTGGGCCACCACATGAGGGATATGAGGATATTGGGCTGCAAGGGCCTGCATGGGTGCAGTTGTCCGGGCCAGTAAGGCTGTAGGATAGCTGTTTGACAGGCACAGCTTGGCCAAAGCATGGCCCATTCCTGTGCTGGCTCCAATAATCACCACCCGGGGTTGAGGCATAGCAGAAAGGATTTTATTTAACATTCGCTCAAGCCAAGCGGGATATGCACAGCCAGTCCGCCTTCCGCGGTCTCCTTGTATTTTGCATTCATATCCAGTGCTGTTTCCCACATGGTTTTCACCACGGTATCCAGAGACACCTTAGCCTGGTCGGGGTTGCTTTGCAGCGCAAGCTGTGCGGCGGTGATGGCTTTCACGGCGCCCATGGTGTTGCGTTCGATGCAGGGGATCTGTACCAGTCCGGCCACCGGATCGCAAGTCAATCCCAGATGATGCTCCATGGCTATTTCTGCAGCCATCAGGCATTGGCGCTGGGTACCCCCAAGGGCTTCGGTTAATGCGGCTGCGGCCATGGCGGCACTTACCCCGATTTCGGCCTGGCATCCACCCATCGCAGCCGAGATGGTTGCCCCCTTTTTGAAAATACCGCCAATCACGGATGCCGTCAACAGAAAATGTGCGATATCCTGTGGCCGATCGTGTTGGCGAAACAGGATCAGGTAATGCAAAACAGCGGGGATCACGCCGGCAGCGCCATTGGTAGGTGCGGTTACCACCCGGCCAAAGGCGGCATTTTCTTCATTTACAGCCAGGGCAAAGCAGCAGACCCAATCGAGAATATCGTGAAAAGCGGTAGCCTGTTGGCGAATTTTTTTTATCCAGTCGTCATATCCTGCATCGGGTAGTCCATGCAATAGCCTGCGGTTGAGTTCGGCAGCCCGGCGTTTCACATGCAAGATACCGGGCAATTCACCTTCGGTATGGCAACCCTTGTAGATGCAATCCCGCATCACCTGCCAGATCTGCGCAAGTCCTTGCTTCACCTGTTGTTCATCCCGGATAGCCAGTTCATTTTCCATGACCAATTCCGAGATGGGCAAGCCTGTGGTCTGGCACCAGTAAAGCAGATCTGCCGCCGTATCTATCGGAAAAGGGATATCTGCCGTTGTCGTTTGTACATAAGCTGTGGAGGCTCCTTCTTTCACAATGAATCCGCCACCTACGGAATAATACACTTCACGAAAGCGCGCATCGGTAGATGTTGCCTCAAACGCCAGACCATTGGGGTGAAACGGCAGGCTCTCCTGGTAATGAAATAAGATGTCGTGAGCAGGGTCAAAATGGATTGGCATTGTACCTCCCAACAGCAATTGTTTTTGTTGCCGGATGGCTTGTATTTTTTCCGGAATGAGTTGCGTTGAGCACGTGGCAGGATCTTCGCCCAGCAGCCCCATCATCACGGCCAAATCCGTACCATGCCCGCGACCGGTTTTGGCCAAAGAACCATAAAGATGAATTTGTATGTGTTGCGGCTGAAGCTGCTGTTGTTCCAGTTGCTGCAGGAAAGAAAGGGCCGCCCGCCAGGGTCCCAGCGTGTGTGAACTGGATGGACCCACACCAATTTTAAACATGTCAAACACGGAAATAAATTCCCGTAACATAGGCTTAGATTTTAGCTAAGTTACAGGAATTTCCGGCAAACACCTGATCAGTGCGCGTGCCTGACGTCAAGCAACTGAATCTTATAAATCAAAGGTGTGTTCGATGGAATAATAGGAGGTAAGCCATAATATCCGTAACAGAGTACTGATGGAGCATAAATGCGAATACCTCCGCCTGCGGTAATTTTTTGTACGGCGATCTGCCAGGCCGGAATGGTGTTCTGCAGGATGGTAGTCAATGAAGTGGTGTCGGCTTTTGCAAAGGTGGAATCATTCAAGAATTTTCCCCAGAAATGCACGGTAATCGTGTCTTGCAAATGCACGCTATCGCCATCACCCACGGAATCAATTACATAATACAAATAGGTAGTATCTCCCCCCAGCAGCATAATCGTATCCCGATAGGCAAGAATGCCATGGAATGCCAAGTACTGTTGCAAGGCCTGATCATCCAATCGGTTTTGTAAGGCCTGATTAAAATTGTTGTCGGAGTTCTTCAGGCAGGATGTGGTCATCAGGGCTACCAGAGCCACCAGCATAACAGCTTTAAGGTTGTGCATAAACAGATCAATTTATAAGGTGATGAAATAAAACACTGATAGTACAGAGTAAAAAACAAGCCAAAACGTTGCAAACAGGAATAAAAATGCTGAGGGAGTGAGCTTGGGGTGATTGAAGGGATTCGAACCCTCGGCCTCCAGAGCCACAATCTGGCGCTCTAACCAGCTGAGCTACAATCACCGTTTACGCGCACAAAGGTATAACAAATTGCTAAATCCCCAATGATTCTCTGTCCTCTTCATGAAGAGACTTTTCCCCCTACCAGAAAGGTTTCAAGGTCTTGCAGATTTGGATGGAATCTTAAACAATGGAGCATACATTGCTGTTAAGATGCTGTTAAAAATATTATCCCCTATGGGATTGATGAGGCATTTGGTTGAACAATGAGGTGCGTACGTTGAAATTGACATTCCGCTCATCACATATTCACAAATCGTTGGGTATCTATCAGATAACTTTGCAGCATGAAAACGATAGATATTATGCGTATGTTGATTGTACAAAACATGAAAAATTACATTTTAAGTGTTGTATTGGGAATAGGAATGCCCGTGTTAGGGTGGGCGCAAATGCCCGGTGGCGGGCAGATGCAGCGTATGGCCATTGGTCAGGTATATGGTAAAGTACTGGATGCATCAACCGGAAAACCTATTGAGTTTGCCACAGTTACCTTGCTGAATGCAAAAGATTCTGCTGTGGTAAATGGCATGCTTACCAAATCAAATGGGGATTTTAATTTAGATCATTTGCCTTTTGGAAGATTTATCCTTAAGGTGAATTTTCTGGGTTATCAGACTATCTTTAAGAATGTTACCCTCACGCCGTCTAATGCTCAGCAGGATCTGGGGAATTTTAAATTATCTCCGGTAGCCAAAGCGCTGGAAGGGGTGAGCATCACGGCACAGCAGCCGCAATATACCATGAACATTGACCGGAAGGTGTTCAATGTAGAAAAAAGCTTAACCACCGTTGGGGGTACCGCCACGGATGTGCTGCGTCAGGTGCCTTCTGTAAATGTGGATATTGATGGCAATGTAACGGTGCGCAATGCCACTCCTCAGATTTTTGTGGATGGCAAACCTACGGCCTTAACGCTCGATCAGATTCCTGCCGATGCCATTGAAAGCATAGAAGTCATCACCAACCCATCTGCAAAATATGATGCATCGGGGCAAGGTGGCATCATCAATATCATCCTGAAGAAAAACAAAAAGGCCGGCATCAACGGCATGCTGAGGCTGGGTGCTGGCACACACGATAAATACAATGCAGGCGCCGATCTTGCTATCCGCCAGAATCCTTTTAACTTCTATCTGAATTACAATTACTTCCAGAACAATGAAATGTATTCGGGTAAAAACACCACAAATATTCTTTCTTCACCGGATCACAACACATATAGCAATACCGAACAATCAACCGATGGAAAGAATAACCGCGCCTTTCAGTTTGGCAGGTTTGGATTAGATTATTA
>JADGHY010000158.1 GCA_019683625.1 Thermoflavifilum sp.
ATAGCCGCGTCTGTCAATTCAAATTGTTGGCTATCATCGTGAATCCAATATTTCAGCACAAACAACAGTTGAGCCCAGAAACCATATTTGTATTGATCTGAAAAAAATTTCCGGCTCTTGATTTCTTTATTTTCGATACCCGACTGGATGAGTTGTTGCACGTAATCCAGAAAAGCATTTCGAAAACGCTCCAGTTGAGAGCCTTGGGGTGTGGGCAGAAACAGGCGGTTTTTCTGAAGCAGCACATAACTGCGATGTACCCTTAATTTTTGAATCCAGAGATAATAAAAGGCCAGCAACTTTTCCCGGGCCGAATACCGTTGATAGGTTTCATCTTGCTGAAGCTGCTGAAGGGTATCGTCGAAGATTTGTTTCCAGAAATCCTTTTCCAGTGCGGAAAATGAGCCATAATGCTCATAAAATTCAGCTTCCGAAATCCCGATATGTTGGGCAAAAGCATACACGGAAGGCGGGCGATGGCCATGTTCCAGCCAATATTGCTGATAGGCCTGGCAAATTTCTGAAGGTGTCATAGCACATAGATTAACACAAAAAGAATAAAGCAGGTTTAATTTACGAAGAAGATTAGCATGTTCCTGAAAGTTCCATGTTGGGGGTGTGGAAATTAACGTTTTTTTGTACACACCCCATGAAGCAACCTACGCTCACTGGTGTTAGCAAAAAGCATGCTCTTCCGGGCAGAAGCTATGCTTATGTGTTTTGGGGTTGTTTGTTTTGTTTTTCCAGTTTTTCTTTCACCGGACTTGCTCAGCAACCCGTTAAGTTCTGGAATAACCTGCGGGAGAAATGGATATCTACCGGGCCAGATAGCGTGAAGGTAGATAGCTTGAGTCTCATGCCCGGATCGGTAGAGGTTGCAGGTGTGTTGGATAGTTGTTATACGATACATGAACTGCAAGGTTATTTGGTGTGGAAACACAGGCCATCTGAAGACAGCGTGCTGATCCGGTATCGGGTATTTCCCGAAGCGCTTGGTGCACCGGTGTTCTTGAGGAAACCTGATGTGCTGAATCAGGGTTTTGTACTCAATCATCCGTTTTTTCCGCAAGCTGAATCGGCCTCACTACGGGCTGATTTTCCGGGGCAATTGCAATATAACGGGAGCCTTGGAAGAAGCATTTCCTTTGGTAATGCCCAGAGTGTGATATTGCGCTCGGCATTAAACCTGCAGGTGTCGGGATATCTGGCCGACAGCATTCAGGTACAGGCCGCGGTGAGTGATCAGCAACTGCCTGTGCAGCCGGCGGGAAATACCGTTGCGCTGCAAGACCTGGATGAGGTATATGTTCGCTTCATCCGAAATCCTTATCAGCTGCAGGTAGGTGATTTTGATCTGGGCGGACAAACCCATTTCATGCGTTTTTTCAAGCGGCTGCAAGGGGTTGAAATCAGCAGGGCGCAGCCCGACAGTGGGCGGGATGCTGTGTCGTTTAGGCTGGCAGGAGCAGTTTCCCGGGGCGTTCAGGCCAGGAATGTATTCCAAGGCCAGGAGGGTAACCAGGGGCCTTATCCTTTGCACGGTAACCAAGGCGAATTACACATTGTGGTGCTCGCCGGCACGGAAAAGGTATATCTGGATGGCCAATTGCTTCAACGCGGAGAAGACCGCGATTACGTGATAGATTACAACACCGGACAGCTTAGTTTTACTCCCAAGCATGTCATCACCAAAGACAGCCGCATCCAGGTTGAATTTGAATATGCTAACCAATATTATGCAAACGCGCAATGGTATGCCGAGGGACAATGGTATATTTCTCCCCAATGGCAAATGGATATGCATGTGTATAGCAATGCCGATAACAGGCGGGCTCCCCTGCTCCTGCCGCTGGATGCCAGCCAGCAACGCTTCCTCCGGGAGATCGGGGCACGCGTAGACCAGGCCTTTTATCCTGCCGCAGTGCCAGATACCAGTCTTACCCAGCATGTGCTTTACCTGAGAAAGGATACATTGGTTAACGGTGTGCGTTACGATAGCGTATATCAATACAGCGCAGCGGATGGGAAGGACACGCTTTATCAGGTGACTTTCAGCTATGTGGGTCCGGGGAAGGGCGATTATGTGCTTAGCAGCAGCCTTGCAAACGGACGGGTATATACCTGGGTGGCACCTATCAATGGCCTTCATCAGGGGGATTATGTGCCGGCCATCTATCTGGTGGCTCCTCGGAGCCAACAATTGGTTACCCTCCATACCCGAAACCAATTGTCGCCTCATAGCACTATAGAGGGAGAGCTCGCGTGGAGTCGCCTGAATATCAACCGTTTTGCCCCGGCCTCAGTGGCTGTGAGCCAGGGCGCAGCCACCTACCTTTCTTTTCAGGATCAACGATCTCTTGGCCATTTCTGGGGAAATACGGCAAAGCTCCGGACACAAATGAACTATGAATTTGTCTCTCATGCCTTTCAGGCTTTGCAGCCATTTCGCGAAGTGGAGTTCAATCGGAAGTGGAGCTTACCGTTGGATAGTGTGTTGGCTCCGGCAGACGAGCACCTGTTTGCTGTGTCCACAGGCATATTTCAACCTGAAGGCCTTAACCTGAGCTATGCCTGGCAGGGTTACTGGCGGCTTCATGAGGATCTCAATCCACAGGCATCTTTTCAGGGTATTGCCCATGAGCTCATGTTGCAATATCATCGGGCCGACTTGTCAATAAGCTCCGGGGCTTCTTTCACCCATGTTCAGCAAGCTGGCTTTGCATCCACGCTTTGGAATCCCAGGCTTTCTTTTTCCAGACGATGGCATCCTTCCGGTGCAGATCAGTGGGAGCTCAAGGCCTCCTGGTATCAGGAGAAAAATGCTACACATCTGATGCCTGCCGATACATTATCGCCGGAAAGTTATGATTTTCAAGTGGCAGAGCTCGGCTTGTCGCGTAGTGTGCCGACCGGCCAGATTGGGTTTAGCAGCTCTTATCGGCTGGATCGTGCACCACAGGGTATGAATGGGTTTGTGGTTGGCAGCCGGAGCGCTACCCTTCGGCTATATGGAACGCTTGCGCAGCCTGTGCATCAGTTGCAATGGGATGTTGCTTACCGAAGCCTGCAGGTGCAGGATAGCCAGTTTGTATTTCATCAGGATAGCAGCATTGCCGCCTCGGATGCCAAGAACCAGCTCACAGGCCAGCTTGTGGATCATTTAAGCTTGGGGAATGGATTCATGGATCATCATCTGGTGTATGCCCTGTCGGGAAGCCAGCAGCAGCGCCTTTCCTTTACCTATGTGCCCGTACCGGCCGGCCAGGGACAGTATGAATGGGTAGATTATAACCATGACGGCATACCGCAGGTGAACGAATTTCAGCCGGCGGCATTTGCCGATCAAGGGAATTATGTACGGATTTATACTCCCACACCGGCATTCATTCCTACGCGACAGCTTCAGTGGGACGAACAATGGACCATTGATCCTTCGAGGCTGTGGCAGGATGCCGGTTTCTGGCCTTGGCGCCTGCTTTCCCATGCCCGAATTGAAGGCCACCTGGGCATTTCCCTTCAACGGGTAAGCAACAAAGGGCCCCTGGTGAATCCCTTTCAGAAACCTGCAGATTCCACGCTTATTAGCCGCCAACGCCACATGACGCATTCCCTTTTCCTAAATCCCCTAAACGCAGGATGGGGCGCAGATTATACTTTCCAATCATCTGCCGATCAGGAACTGATGATTTATGGGCAAGAGTCTCATCTTATGCTGCAACATCTGGTGCATGCCCGCTGGCAATTTTTACCTGGTTATGAAGTTTCTCTGATCTGGAAAACAGGCAGAATGGTAGATAGCATTGCCGGCCTGCCCGACCAACGGTATGATTACAGGTTTACCACCTGGAATCCATCCCTGCAGTACATCATCGGTGCACGCCTGCGGATGGCCTTGGAGGGTGAATTTGCACACAAAAGAAACGACCCACGATGGGGTGGAGAACAATATAATGGACAATCCTTCACAGGCACCTTGACCTGGAGCCAGATTGCTGCCAGCCGGATAGAAGCCAGCCTCAGTTTTAACCAGATTCAGTTTTCGGGTAATCCCCAAAGCCCTGCAGGTTTCAGCATGCTACAAGGCCTGCTCCCCGGCGTCAACTGGTTATGGCACATAGGACTCATCCGCAGGCTGGCGGGCAACCTGGAACTGAATCTGAGCTATGATGGGCGGAAGACCGGCATAGCCCGGGTGATTCACACCGGCAGTGCCAGCCTTAGGGCTGTGTTTTAAGGATCATAGAAAACCCCCTTTCTTCATGTCCACATCTCCCTGCCCGATCAGGTAGCCATTTTCGTAAATTTCCACATGGTAGGTTCCGGGTTTAAAAGATGAGTTCTGTTTCCAATCGATATCTACATGGGTTTTCTTGCCGGTTTCATAATTTACCGTCTTCATGGCCGTGTATAGTTTCTCGGTCCCGTCGGCCAGCGTAAAACGTCCTGATCCCAGCGCCTCCACAGCCAGAGGCTTGCCATCGGGATCGGTGATGCACACATAGATATCTTTAGGCCCGGATGGGGTAATCCGGTTTTCATCCAGGTCAAAGCTTACCCGCATCATATCTGCCCGTTTGGCACGGGAGGTTTCCACTTCTTTACCACTCTTTTTCAGGTGCAGGGGAATGATCTGGATGTTAGAGGCGTGCAGCACACTCCCCAGCTGCACCTGCTGGGCAAGTTGTTGATTCATTTGGGTAGCCGTATCCAGGTTGCGCTTCAGTGAATCCCTTTGTTGGGTTAAAACAATTTTTTCGCCTTCTAATTTTTCAATTTGTGCCTTATATTGTTCGATTGTGGCATTCAGTTGCTGGATCAGCTGCCGGGCTTCTTCCAGCTGGGCACGGGTGGCATTGCGGTCGTTCAGGATGCTCTGAATACGAGCCTTCAACGCACTTATTTGTTTGTTATTGGCTTTCAGTAAACTATCCATGTGTGTATTCTGCGAAGTGAGCTGGTCAATCATGGCATTGGCGGCCTCGTATTCTTTTTGCAGCTCATTGCGTGCCGAATCTGTGGAAGTAATTTGCTGGGTAAGCTGAATTTCCCTTTGTTTGTGTTGGGATTTGTCGTAAATCAAATACCCCCAGGTAGCCAGAAGCGCTAAGATTAAGATGATGTACAATAGGCTGCGGCTGCCCTTTTTTTCGGGGGTGGGCTCTCCACTCGTGGGAGTACCGGGCTCGTTGGAAAATGGGGTGTCTGCCATATACGTAGGTTTTGGTGAGAAAAATAAAAAAAATAT
>JADGHY010000159.1 GCA_019683625.1 Thermoflavifilum sp.
TAAATAAAAATAACAGGATATCAAACAAGTATTTTAATCAATAGCTTCAATTTTGATGCAGGTTAATGCTGCACGAAAACCTTTTTTCTTCCGGAATCCTTTTCTGCGCTTCATTTTAAACGCAATCACCTTTTTACCCAGGGTATGATACTGGATGCTGGCTTTTACTTTTTTACCCGTTTGCCCGCTTTGTAATGCTTCATCTGTGTACACGAGAGGCACATCATCAAATACCAACGTATCACCAACTTCCCCCTGCAGGCGATTCACCAGCAAGGACTGCCCGGGTGTAACCTTGAATTGCTGTCCGGCTATTTGTACAATCGCAAACATAATCCAGCTAAATTTTTGCAAAGTTATTATTCATTTTTAATATGACAAAAGTTTTTCCGTGCATGGCATTGCCTATCATCTGAGGCCTGATGCTATGCATAACCGGGCTATCTGGAATTTCATACATTTGTGCCGGGCTAATTCCGCTAAGGAATGAAAAGCGTAAAATCACTTCTGGCCGTTCCTTTCGCTGCATACGTGCGGAATCGGATCAAAAAACAAATGCTCACGGCAGCTGAAGATCAGTTGCATTTGCTTGAGCAGCTGTTGCGAGAAGCACAGCACACGGTATTCGGAAAAGCCCATCGTTTTCACGAAATCAAGGATTATGCCAGCTATCGGCAGGCTGTTCCTATTCGCGACTATGAAGGCTTTAAGCCTTATATCGAAAAAATTAAATCAGGAACGCACAATGTATTGTGGAAGGGGCAACCCTTGTATTTTGCTAAAACATCTGGCACCACCAGTGGAGTGAAATATATTCCCATCAGCAAAGATTCTATTCATAATCACATTGATACTGCCCGTAACGCTTTGCTATGCTATATTGCAGAAACCGGGAATCATCGGCTCACCGATGGGAAGATGATATTTCTTTCCGGTTCACCGGCATTGGAACGTGTAGGAGGCATCCCTACCGGCAGGCTTAGTGGCATTGTCAATCATCATGTGCCACGTTATCTGCGCACCAATCAGTTGCCCAGTTTTGAAACCAACTGCATAGAAGATTGGGAAACCAAACTGGATAAGATTGTCGAAGAAACCATTGATCAGCCTATGACGCTAATCAGTGGCATTCCGCCCTGGATGCAGATGTATTTTGATCGGTTACAAGCTGCAAGTGGGAAGAAAATCAAAGCCCTATTTCCGCAGCTCACCTTAATTGTGCATGGCGGCGTAAATTTTGAACCTTATCGGGCTAAGCTGATGGAAAGCCTGGGCGGTCATGTGGATACGCTGGAGACCTACCCTGCTTCAGAAGGTTTTTTAGCCTTTCAGGATCAGCGCGAAACCGAAGGATTGCTGTTAAATACGCACAGTGGAATCTTCTTTGAATTTGTGCCTGCAGAGGAAATTTTTCAACCCCAGCCCACGCGCCTTTCGCTCGGCGAAGTGAAGACAGGTGTCAACTACGCCATATTAATTACCAGCAACGCCGGCCTATGGGCCTATAACCTGGGCGATACCGTACGATTTGTTTCCCTGAATCCCTATCGGATTGTGGTTACCGGGCGGACCACCCATTTTATATCGGCCTTTGGTGAACATGTGATTGCCGAGGAAGTGGAACAAAGCTTGCAAACTGTGGCCAGCCAACATCAGGTAAAGGTTACCGAATTTACCGTGGCTCCACGGGTGCAAGTAGCTGAGGGCAGGCCCTATCATGAATGGTACATTGAATTTGAACAGCCTCCGGCCGACATCCATCGTTTTGCAGAAGACCTGAATCAACAAATGTGCAAAAGAAATATTTACTATAACGATCTGATCACCGGACATATCCTGGAACGTTTGCAAATCAGGCTGGTACGCAAAAATGGATTTATTGATTACATGCGCGCCGCAGGCAAATTGGGCGGGCAAAATAAATTGCCCCGATTAAGCAATGATCGCTATATTGCAGATGCCCTCCAGGCTTATCTGATTTCCTAAGTAAAAACTTTTGTGCATGTCAGCATCTGCTCAGCGCATCGCATTATTATGTGGAGGATATTCGGGGGAATATGAAATTTCTCTTCAGAGTGCCGAAACTGTGGAAAAACACCTGCGTGCAAGCGGTTTTGAAGTGTATAAAATTCTGATCACCCGTGCAGGATGGAACTATATCCATCCTTCAGGGCAGCATCTGGCTATCAATAAAAATGATTTTTCGCTCACGTGGGATGGGAATAAGATTATTTTCGATGCAGTGTTTAATATCATTCATGGCACGCCGGGTGAAGATGGTCGTCTGCAGGGATATCTGGATATGTTGGGTATTCCATATACCGGATGCAATGCCATCACTTCTGCCATCACATTTAACAAGGCCTTTTGCAATAAAGTCGTGGAATCGTTCGGTATTGTGAAAGTGGCCAAAAGCGTGCATCTGGTCAAAGACCAGCCGGTGGATATTGCCAAGCTGGCCGAACACCTGCCTTATCCTTGCTTTGTGAAGCCAGCCGAGGGTGGATCGAGTGTAGGCATTTCAAAAGTCAAGACAAAAGCAGAACTTTTACCCGCCATTGAAAAAGCCTTTGCCGAAGATCAGCAAGTCCTGATTGAGAAATTTATCAAGGGGCGCGAGTTTACCTGTGGGGTAATGGGAAATGGACGACAGGAAATTACGGTGTTGCCCATCACGGAAATCATTACCCAACGGGAGTTTTTTGATTATGTAGCCAAATACACACCCGGCGCATCTGAGGAAATCACACCTGCTGAAATACCCGTGCACCTGGCCAACCGGTTAAGAGATGCTGCCAAGACACTTTATCTGAAATTAAATTGCAGGGGATTGGTCCGGATTGATTTTATTTGGGAGGAAGAAACAGCAGATTTGTATTTTCTGGAACTTAATACGGTACCCGGCCAGTCGGCCAACAGTATTGTACCCAAGCAGGTGCGGGCTGCTGGCTTGGAGTTGAGTGATGTGTATCGGCAACTGATTGAAGATTGCCTGCAACGGGCTGCTACCACACAGGTTTCACCTTATGATCCATAAGTTCGGGCGTATGAATCCGGTTAAATGGTTATTGCAAAAATCTTTTTGGGTGAATCTGTTGGCGGTATGTCTGCTAACGGTGCTTTTAGGGGTAGTGTTTTTCGCTTCTCTGCGGTGGATTACCCGCCATGGTGAAACGGCTACTGTGCCTGATATTACCGGCAAGCCTTATGATGAAGCCGTTCGCCTGCTGGAGCAAGCCCATTTTCGGGTGGTGGTGCAGGATTCAGGTTATACGGATACCCTACCCCCGCTAAGTGTGCTGCGACAGGAACCTGAAGCCAATGCGGTAGTGAAAATCTATCGTACGGTGTATCTGACCTTGAATAAGGTGGTGCCGCCCATGGCCGCCATGCCCAACCTGGTAAATATGTCTTATCGCAGTGCGGTGTTAACCTTACAAACCTTAAAACTCAATGTGGGCGACACGATTTACAAACCCGATATTGCCCGCAATGCGGTGTTGGCACAACTATATAATGGCCAGCCCATCAAACCCGGTACCTTGATTCCTGAAGGCAGCCGGATCACCTTGGTACTGGGCGATGGTATTGGCAACCAGGCCAATCCCGTGCCTAATCTTATAGGTCTCACCTTTCTGCAGGCCCGCGAATTACTGAGTGCAAGCAATCTTTCCGTGGGAGTGGTGTTGTTTGACGGGCCTATCAGCGATACTGCATCAGCTTACGTGTACAAACAAATGCCCGCACCCCTGAATGCAAACGGCCAGCCCAACCTCATCTATGCCGGGCAGAGTGTGGACATGTGGGTTTCTCAGACTCCCCGCGACAGCACCGGGCAGCCTCAGCCGAGATTCTGATAACACCCGTAAATTTGTGATTATCTCATAGAAATTTCTGAATATGGACAAGATTACCGTGGAAGAACTCAAGCAAAGGATGGATGCGGGTGAAGAGCTATACATCCTGGATGTGCGTGAACCGCATGAACACGAGGAATTTAACATTGGGGGTAAACTCATTCCTTTGGGAGAGATCCGGGCAATGATGATTGATGAAATAGAAGACTGGAAGGATAAAGAAGTGATTGTATATTGCCGCAGTGGCAATCGCAGCGGCCAGGCCTGCCAATTATTGGAGGCTTATGGCTTCAGCCGTGCGCGCAACCTGGAGGGGGGCATCCTTCGTTGGAAGGAAAAATTCGGCGGTTAGGGGTTTACCGATAGGATAGTATCCAGCCTGCCCATTCTTCCCTGATCATCCATCCCTTCGATCACCACATGATACCGACGCGTGAAATCATTGTTATAAAACACGATTTTTGATGATCCCCTGAGGCTATCGGCCTGCAGATCGGGATTCCAGTATAAGGTGATGCGCTGGTCAGGTAAATCATGATTGGGATTGCTTACGCCATAGTCGGGTGCGTAAAATTGTTTAACCAGGGTGTAACCTACTTTTTTATCGCGTGCAAGTCCTCCGGTAGATGCTCCGCCTCCTTTTTTGGTGTAAACGGCAATAGCACCGTTGGCACCATTGAATCCACCCATAAACGGGGGCCTAAACACCTTCACCAATGCAATATCATTCACATTGATGCTGCTTAGGGTCTGCGCATCTACGGGCATTTCATCCAGATAAAGCGCCGGCCGTCCTCCCCGCCAGGTAATCACCGGATCATTCAGATCACCGGTAATGCTGAGCCCTGCCACACGTCCCTGCAGGTATTGAAAAATATTGGTGTAAGCCAGATGTTCATTTGTGAGGTCAAAGCTTACCGCATCCCCTCCGCGGAACATGCCGCTGGTATAGGTTTCATCCAGTTGCTGGGCTTCTGTTTTTTTCTGTCCGGTAATGGTAACCGATTGCAGCAAAATGCTGCGGCTGGCCAGCATCCGATTGATGCGGTTACGTTCGTTAGCTGCAGTTAAAAACTGAATCAGCTGTTGTTTGTCGCGGATTACAGGCGGATGCAGGGGACCTTCCAGCCTCACCTGAGCTAAATTGTCGGTAAATGATCCGCTGAGATGAATATTTTCGGAGGAAAATTGATCTTTGCCGGTTTGCCCTTGAAAGAATACCTGTGCCGTATCGTGAAATTTCAAGCCCGTGACCATGAATTCTCCCAGTTGATTCACGGGAGCGCTCACAAAGAAGGTTTGGGTATCGGCCGGCGCACGGATAATCATATTCACCGAGCCCCCGCTCATCGCATAAGCCTGCCCTTTGATAACCAGGTTAGCGTTTT
>JADGHY010000160.1 GCA_019683625.1 Thermoflavifilum sp.
ATTCGAAACCGTGCAAGAATACAACACATTTTACCATCACGAGACCCTACATCCGGTGGTGAGTGTAGTGGATCTCTCAAAAGCAGCCCCTCATGGCAGTGTAAAAATGTATTTCGGATTGTATGCTGTTTTTTTAAAGGAGGTAAAATGCGGAGATCTGATTTATGGGCGGGCCATTTACGACTATCAAGAGGGCACGCTCGTCTTCATTGCTCCTGGCCAGGTGGTGGAGGTCAATAGCCAGGAGCCTATCCAGCCTAAAGGATTGGCTTTGGTTTTTCATCCTGACTTGTTGCATGGCACGCAGCTGGGCCGGAGCATCCATGAGTATAGTTTTTTTGGCTATCAATCCCGCGAGGCTTTGCACATTTCCGAGCGGGAAAAGGAAATTGTACTCGGTTGTTTTTCCAAAATCCGGGAAGAAATTGCTCATCCGGTGGACAAACACAGCAGAAAGCTTATTGTTTCCAATATTGAATTGTTTTTAAACTATTGTCTTCGTTTCTACGACCGGCAGTTTATGACCCGGGAGCAGGTACACAAAGGCATACTGGAAAGATTTGAAACATTGCTGCAGGCCTATTTGCATTCTGATAAGCCCAAAACGATTGGTTTGCCAACGGTTGGGTATTTCGCAGAAGCCTTACACTTGTCGCCAAATTATTTTGGGGATTTGGTGAAAAAACATACCGGACTTACGGCTCAGGAATATATTCAGCTGAAGCTCATTGCGCTGGCTAAGGAGCGCCTGTTCGACCCGGAAAAATCAATCAGCGAAGTGGCCTACGAACTGGGTTTTCGGTATCCCCAGCATTTCACGCGGTTGTTTAAGCAAAAAGTAGGCCTTTCTCCCACAGCCTATCGTTTTTCGCCATGAAAAATAAATTCAGAAAAACGATGGCCATATCTGGCAGCCGGCCTATCCCCTGGCTGATGCTTTTCGTTGGATTTTCGCCGCTGGAAATAAGTTATTCGGCCGGATCAATATAAGGAATTGTGTTTTTCGAGCACTTCTTCCACCCAGATGTAGTCGGCTTCTTTTTTGCGTAGGCTCAGGTGATAACCTGCCACAGAGATAGAGATCGGATCACCAAAGAGAGCAATTTTCTGGACTTCCACCACCTCGCCTGGTACACATCCCATTTCCATGAGTTTCAGGTAAATATCATCTTGTTCAAATGAGCGAATAATGGCTTTTTTCCCAATACCGAGTGCAGATAACCGGATCATGTGCAACCGAAATTCCGGACAAATCTACGGGAAAAACCGGATTTTTGCATCCGCATCATGCGAAAAGGGAGCGATGATTTCACAGCGGATTTTTTTTGCCACACACGAGGTAAGCAACCCCCTTCGTTCTCCCCTGACCAAGGCCAGGGTCAGGCAGGCTATTTGCTATTTATTTCAGCAGGAACAGCAGCGCTTCTCCAGGCTATTGTATGTGTTTTGTTCGGATGCTTATTTGCTGGCCTTAAACCAACAGTATTTGCAGCATGACACCTATACCGATATTCTGACTTTCGACCTCACCACCCCGCCCCAGCTTTTGGAAGGGGAGATTTATATCAGTATTCTAAGGGTAAAAGAGAATGCCCGGAAATTTGGTGTCCCCTTTCCGGAGGAATTAGCCCGGGTGATGTTTCATGGCGCGCTGCATCTGTGTGGCTATGACGATCAGGACGAGAAAAGCCGCCAGCTCATGCGCGCTAAAGAAGAGGCCTATCTGGCTTACCTCCGGGGCCTCCTGGGATAACCCATTTGGATGTTTCACGTGAAACAGCATGAAATTTGAATAAAGCTTTCAGCAAAACCTTTTGCTATGCACAAACAAAGCGCCGCATGGCTGGTTGGGGCAATGGGCATTTTTTGGATCCTAACCGGCACACCCTTGACCGCGGGACAGGCAACGGTCAAACATGGAGTTAGCGATTCTTTGGAAGAAACCACGAGAGACGAGGCTATGGAGCAGGCCTTGTGGGAGCTGGTTAATCAGCTTCGGGCCAACCCTGCTCGGTTTTATCACCAGGTCATTGAGCCTTATCTTCACACGGAAACAGCCATTCACTTCTCTTCCCATACTGTTCATTCGCTCCGGAAAGAAATGTTGCAATCACCGCCCTTACCAACCTTGCAGTCCGAGGAACGACTCCGGCAAACGGCCTTATTGTTGGCCAAGGATCTGGTGGCTCATCAGCAAGGCCGCCTTTCCCATACCATGAGCAACGGAACCAGCTTTGCCCAGCGTTTTCGTGCAGCCGGCATGGGATGTGGGGCCGAAAACCTATACACGGGATTGCACCGGACAGCAGAGCAGGTGCTGGCCGACTGGTTAATTGATGAAGGCGTGCCCGGCTATGGCCATCGGCACAATCTCTTGAATCCTCAATATCGGAGCACCGGCATTGTGGTATTGCGAAACCGGAAGGGACAAATTTGGGTGGTACAGGACTTTGGCTGTATGCCCTGATGTTTCACGTGGAACAATCCCACCCAAGCGCCGCCATTTTGGTAATTTTGCAAGCCAAATGCCCAAAATATGTTTCCCCGATACGATGTGATTGTGGTAGGAGCCGGCCATGCGGGTTGCGAAGCTGCTGCCGCCGCAGCCAACTTAGGCTCTTCCGTGTTGCTGATCACCATGAACATGCAAAACATGGCCCAGATGAGCTGCAATCCGGCCATGGGAGGAATTGCCAAAGGCCAAATTATCCGGGAAATTGATGCCATGGGAGGATACTCGGGTATCGTAACCGATCTCACCACCATCCAGTTCCGAATGCTCAACCGTTCAAAAGGCCCGGCTATGTGGAGCCCGAGAGCGCAAAACGACCGGATGCAATTTTCCTGGACCTGGCGCCTGAAACTGGAACAAACGCCCCGGATCGATTTTTATCAGGATACGGTGGTGGGTTTGCTGGTAAAAGATCGCCGATGTTATGGCGTGGTGACCCAACTCGGTCATCGGATTGAAGCGCGAGCCGTAGTACTCACCAACGGCACTTTCCTGAATGGTGTCATTCATATCGGTGAAAAACATTTCGGCGGTGGCCGGGTAGCCGAGCGGGCAGCCACAGGCATCACCGAACAACTGGTTTCCTTAGGCTTCGAAAGTGGCCGGCTCAAAACGGGTACCCCGCCCCGTGTCGACGGCCGCTCCCTGGATTATACGCGGATGGAGGAACAAAAGGGAGATCCCGAAATCACGGGTTTTTCTTTCCTGGACACGCCAAAGCCCACCCAACAGAAGAGCTGCTGGATCACCTACACCAATCCGCAAGTGCACGAAATCCTTAAAACGGGATTCGATCGCTCACCCATGTTCCAGGGGCGGATTCAAGGGGTAGGGCCCCGCTATTGCCCCAGCATCGAAGATAAAATCAATCGGTTTGCCGATAAGGAACGCCATCAAATTTTCGTGGAACCCGAAGGCTGGCATACCATTGAAGTGTATGTGAACGGTTTCTCCACCTCCCTTCCGGAAGAAGTTCAGTTTAAAGCACTTCAAAAAATTCCCGGCTTTGAACAATGCAAAATGTTTCGTCCGGGATATGCGATTGAATACGACTTCTTCCCGCCCACCCAGCTCCAGCTTTCCCTGGAAACCCGACTCATTGAAAATCTGTTCTTCGCCGGACAGATCAACGGCACTACTGGCTATGAAGAGGCCGCCTGCCAAGGCCTGATGGCCGGCATCAACGCGCATCGCAAGATCCATGACCTGGAACCGATTATTCTGAAAAGAGATGAAGCGTATATCGGGGTGCTGATTGACGATCTGGTCCACAAGGGAACGGTGGAACCTTATCGCATGTTTACTTCCAGGGCGGAATTCAGAACCTTGTTGCGCCAAGACAATGCCGATCTGCGCCTCACGCCGCTGGCCTATGCAATCGGACTGGCCACGGAAGCACGCATGCAGCGCGTGCACCGCAAGCAACACCAAATTCAGCAACTCACCCAATTGCTCCAGGAATATACCCTTGTCCCCGAACAAGTGAATCCTTTTCTCGAAGATATGGGAGCTCCCCTGCTAAAGGAAAAACAACGGGCTGCCCGGTTTCTGTTGCGTCCGGAAATTTCCCTGGCCCAGTTGCAGCAATGGCTGCCCACGGTTGCAGACCTGTTGAAGCCCTTTGATGCGGAGGCAATTGAACAAACAGAGATTCAATTGAAATACGCCAGCTACATCGAAAAGGAAAAAGAACTCTCCCGCAAGATGCGCCAGCTGGAAGAAGTGCCGATCCCGGAAAACTTTCATTATGAAAAAATCCAGGCCCTTTCCACTGAGGCGCGGCAAAAACTGTTGAAATTTAAACCTCGCACACTCGGGCAGGCAAGCCGCATCAGCGGCGTAAATCCCAGCGATATTCAGGTGTTGATGGTGTATATGGGAAGATAAATACTCAAGGTAAAACCTGTTCTTCAATGTCTTCCGGAATTTCCCGCCATTCATATTCTTGGTTACGCAGCTGGGGCTCAAAACCGGCTTCGCGGATAGCCTCCTGAATGGTGCGGTAGGTAAACCGATGAGAGGCGCCTGCCGCACTCACCACATTCTCTTCCAGCATAATGGAGCCAAAATCATTGGCTCCCGCGTGCAGGCAAATCTGCGCTATTTTTTTACCCACCGTGAGCCAGGAAGCCTGGATGTTGGGAATATTGGGGAGCATAATGCGGCTCATGGCAATCATGCGCACATATTCTTCTCCCGTGGTTAAATTATGCACTCCCCGGATCTTTGCCAGCAAAGTGTCCACATCCTGAAAGGTCCAGGGAATAAAAGCCAGAAATCCTTTGGCATCGGCGGGTTTACGGGCCTGCAGCTCCCGAATCTTCACCAGGTGTTCAAACCGCTCCCGGATGGTTTCCACATGGCCAAACATCATGGTGGCCGAGGTGGTGATCCGAAGCTGGTGAGCCTCGGCCATGATATCGAGCCATTCCTGTGCGCTGCATTTGCCTTTAGAGATCAGCCGCCTGACCCGATCCACTAAAATTTCGGCACCGGCTCCGGGTAGGGAATCCAGCCCGGCTTCGCGTAAGGCAATCAGCACATCCCTATGGCTCATCTTTTCCAGCTTGCAAATATGGGCAACCTCGGGAGGCCCCAGCGCATGCAGGCGGATATTGGGAAATTCTTGTTTGATTTGGCGGAAAAGATCCGTATAAAATTTCAACCCCAACTCCGGATGATGCCCACCCTGAAGCAAAAGCTGATC
>JADGHY010000161.1 GCA_019683625.1 Thermoflavifilum sp.
CATTATTAAGAGGCCCGGGAGCCGTTTTTTCCTGGCAAAACCCCAAAATGGGTAAACTGAAAAAAAGAAGTATCAGGTAAATACGCATAAATCGTTAATTTAATTTTCCTATTAACTGGAATGAAATCATGATTAATAGGCTATGTCCTGAAAAGAACCTTGTTTGATGTATAGATATTCTGATGTATCCTGATCATTCCTCAGCAAAAAATGAAAATTTCCTGATAAGAATCTGACATTGATCCCTTGTCGATCAATGGCAAACAAGTTATCAGCTGTATCGGTTTTCAACGAAAAAGACTGAATCCGCTGAAGGCTATCTATTTTGTATAAAGTAACTTCATGAAGGCCACCCTTATTCGTATACTTTGAAGAATACTCATTGGCTAAATGAAGGGTATCTGCTGCATCAAAAGAAATGGCAAGGAAATATTGGTTATGATGTTCATCGAATCCTGAAACCTGAAAAGTATATCTGAAGTATGGATATGCGAAGACAGAACTGTCAGTAGGATATACAGCCACGAATGAAGGGTTGCTGAGATGCACCTCTTTAGCCTGAAAAACTGCAGTATCAATCAGGCAATCAAACGCCGGATGCCTGACAATCTGAATTTCGGTTTGGTCAGGGCTGCAGGAAGTAAAAATCTGGATACATAATAAATAAAATACTGAAATACTGTAAATACAGAATTCTTTTATTCAGGTGGGCAAACATTTTGCTAAATCTAGGGTAAGCGAATATAACCTATTCGCATTTTCCAGCCAAACCATATTTGGCCGAGTATCACATGAAGGATGTGGTGAGTTGAACAGAATGGAGAGATGAGGCTTTATTGCACCCCGCTTAGCTTGGCAGCTTTCTTCATGAGTTTAGATTTGATGTTAGCTGCTTTGTTTTTGTGAATGACCCCTCTTTTGGCCAATTTGTCTACCATGGAAATCACGGCGGGCAATTTTTCCTTTACTTGTTCAGCATCGGTGAGGGCCTTCAGCGCGCGCACGGCATTGCGGGTGGTTTTGGCATAATAGCGGTTGTGCAGCCGGCGCTTGCGGGACTTGCGAACATCTTTTTTCGTAGCCTGATGATTTGCCATAACAAACGAGTATTCAAATTTGAGTGGGCAAAGTTAGGGAATTCTTTTTAAAGCAAAATGATTTTCCCTGTTTCTTAGCCAGGCATTCCGCGGTGAGCAAGGCGAAAACCTTCGTTAAAATCCGGGATGACCTCGGGGAAATGGAAAAAACGCACGATATTTGCAAAAACACCTGCCCCTTTCCGACCCGAAAGGCTAACTCCACGGTTTTTAAACCGATAGATATGAACGATTACTCATTTGTCACACATGCTCACCCTGCTTACATTGAACAACTTTATCGGGAATATAAACAGAATCCGGCAGCGATAGATCCAGCCTGGGCAAGGTTCTTTGAGGGTTTTGACTTTGCACTTACTTATGCCAATGGCAAAACGCCAGCTGGTCAGCTTGACGAACAACAGCTGGAGAAGGAATTGGCGGTGTATCGGTTAATTGTGGCCTATCGCCGCAAGGGTCATCTGATTGCTACTACCAATCCCATCCGTCCTCGAAAGGACAGAAGAGCTAATCTTACGCTGGATCATTTTGGCCTTTCCGAGGCCGACATGGATACTCCCTTCTATGTGGGTGAGGCCGTTGGCTTAGGCAGGGCTCCCCTGCGCGATATCCTGAATTTTCTGAAGAAATGCTATACCGGCAATGTGGGGGTGCAGTTCACCTATATCAACGACCCGGAAAAAGAAGCCTGGATTCAGCGGGAGGTTGAAACCACCCTCCAGCAACCGCTGCCTTTGCCAAAAAAGAGGCGCATCCTGGAAAAGCTCAATGAAGGCGTGGTTTTTGAAAAATTTTTGCATACCAAATACATTGGTCAGAAGCGTTTTTCCTTAGAAGGAGGGGAAACGGCCATTCCCGCCCTCGATGCCATCATCGATATGGCAGGGGCCTTGGGAGTGAAGGAAGTGGTCATTGGCATGGCCCATCGCGGCCGCCTGAATGTGCTGGCCAATATTTTAGGCAAAACCTATGAACAAATCTTCAGCGAATTTGAGGGGGCTCTCCCTGCAGATAATTACATGGGCAGTGGGGATGTTAAGTATCACTTAGGTTTTCGCAGCCAGGTGAATACTTTTTCCGGACATAGCATCAACCTGCAGCTTTGTCCCAATCCCTCGCATCTGGAGGCCGTGGACCCCGTAGTAGCCGGCTTTGCCCGTGCCAAGGCCGATACCCTTTATCAAAGTAATTATGAGCAGATCCTACCCCTGTTAATTCACGGGGATGCAGCCCTGGCAGGCCAGGGTATCGTATATGAATTATTGCAGATGAGCAAGCTGAAGGGCTATTATGTGGGAGGAACCCTTCATTTTGTCATCAACAACCAGATTGGTTTTACTACCGATTTTGATGATGCCCGCAGCAGCGACTACTGTACCTCGCTGGCCACCATGGTACAGGCGCCTGTATTCCACGTGAATGGCGACGATCCGGAGATGGTGGTGAAAGTGGTGGAAATTGCTACCCGCTATCGGCAGCAGTTTCATGAAGATATTTTCGTGGACATGGTCTGTTATCGCAGGCATGGCCATAACGAAGGAGATGAACCCAAGTTCACCCAGCCTCATCTGTATGCCTTAATTGAAAAGCACCCAGATCCCCGTGAGGTGTACACCCGCCGCCTGTTGGAGGAGGGCGATGCCGAAGCCCAGCAGCTGGCAAAGGAAATGGAAAAACATTATTGGCAAATCTTACAGGAGCGCCTGGATGAAGTTAAGCAGAAACCTTTACCCTACACTTTTCAAAAGCCCGAGAAATGGTGGAGTGAGCTGCGTGCGGCAACGGAACAAGATTTCGAGCATTCGCCCGTGACGGCAGTAGATGAAAAGCTGCTGCAGGATTTGTTTTACCGAATCATGCAATGGCCCGAAGATTTTCATCCCCTGAGAAAAGTTGCCCGCCTGTTGCAGGATAAAATCAAATTATTTGAAGAATCCCGGAAAATTGACTGGGCTACGGCCGAATTGTTAGCCTATGCCTCTATCCTGGTGGAAGGTAAAGATGTGCGCCTGAGTGGTGAGGATGTTAAGCGGGGTACTTTTTCCCACCGCCATGCCATCATTTATGATGAACAAACTAACGCAGAATACAATCGCCTGAGCCGGTTAAGTGATCGGCAGGGAAGGTTTTTCATTTACAACTCGCTTTTAAGCGAACTGGCGGTGTTGGGCTATGAATATGGTTATGCCATGGCCAATCCACATGTACTCACCATCTGGGAAGCTCAGTACGGTGATTTTGCCAATGGTGCACAGGTGATTATCGATCAGTACATCAGCAGTGCCGAGCAGAAATGGGGCATCATGAATGGCCTTGTGCTGTTGCTGCCACATGGATATGAAGCCGGCGGCCCCGATCACTCCAGTGCCCGGCTGGAGCGGTTTTTACAGATGTGTGCCGAATTAAATATGGTGGTTACCAATATCACCACGGCGGCCAACTTTTTCCATGCCCTGCGCCGGCAGCTGGCCTGGCCTTTCCGGAAACCCTTGATTAACATGTCGCCCAAAGCCAATCTGCGCCATCCCGGCAGTTTCAGCGAGCTCAGCGCCTTTACCCGCGGCGGCTTTCAGGAAGTGATAGATGATGAACAAGCTCAAGTCCATCCGGATAAGATTCGCAAAGTTTTGCTCTGCTCAGGAAAAATTTATTTTGAGCTGAAGGAAAAACAAGAAAAAGATCATCGCCAGGATGTGGCCATTATTCGCCTGGAACAACTTTACCCGTTGCCCATCCGGCAAATCCGGCAATTGATTCAGCAATACAACCGGGCCAGCTGGTTCTGGGTGCAGGAAGAGCCGCTGAACATGGGTGCTGCGGGTTATCTGCAGCTGAATCTGAAGATAGACGATTTTAGCCTGGGAATCATCAGCCGCAACCCCAGTGCTGCACCTGCCACCGGTTTTGCCCGGATTCATCACCAGGAACAGGAAGAGATCATTGAAACGGCATTTAGCCTTTCCTAAGAACATTCAAAATCTATGATGCGTATGCAAGCAGTAACTGTACCGCACATCGGCGAATCGATTAATGAGGTGACCATTGCCAGATGGCTGAAAAAAGACGGCGATATGGTGCAACAAGATGAAGTCATTGCCGAAATTGAATCGGAAAAAGCCAGTTTTGAGATCAGGGCAGAAGTGGCAGGTCGCCTGCATATTTTAACAGAAGAAGGCGCCGATGTGCAGGTGGGTGCTGCTATTGCAGAGATTGATGCCGATGCCGTTAGTCAAGCCAGTACCGCACAGGCGGAAACTTTTGCAGAGCATGGTTCCGAACAGGCCGTGCAACAACCTCAGGCTTCGGCTGCATCTGCAGGAGAAAGCATTGCGCCCCTGGAGGTGAAGGTGCCAGCGGTGGGGGAATCCATTCAACAGGTGACACTTGCCAGATGGGCAAAAGCAGATGGTGAGAAAGTGCAGCTCGACGAGGTGATTGCAGAACTGGAATCCGAAAAGGCCAGCTTTGAACTGCGTGCCGAGGCAGGAGGGGTGCTGCATCACCGGGCAAAAGAAGGGGATGATGTGCCTGTTGGAGCTACCATTGCCGTGATTGAACCTTCTGCCCTGGAACCATCCACTCCATCTGCGCCGGCTCCGACGCCAGCTCCCACCACACCCGAGCCTAAGCCTACACCCGCCGAACATGCTCACATTACCGTTGAGCAGCCCAGTTCCCCCGCACCCGCTACGCCGCGGGTTACGCCTGTAGCTGCCGCCATGATGGCTGAACAGCATCTCTCACCCACAGAAGTGCAGGGCACCGGCCCTGCCGGCAAAATCCGCAAGGAAGATGTACGGGCAGCCCTGCAGCGTCCGGGTATCGCCATCGGAAAGCCTTTGTTCAGCCGCAATGAACGCAGGGAACGCATGAGCAACCTGCGCCGCACCATCTCCCGCCGCCTAGTGGAAGCCAAAAACACCACCGCCATGCTCACCACCTTTAACGAGGTGGACATGAGCCAAATCATGGCCATACGAAACCAGTACAAAGAGGCTTTTAAAGAAAAGCATGGCGTTAGCCTCGGATTCATGAGCTTTTTCACCAAAGCCTGTTGCTATGCCCTGCAGGAATGGCCTGCTGTAAATGCTTATATTGAGGGCGACGAT
>JADGHY010000162.1 GCA_019683625.1 Thermoflavifilum sp.
GCCTCCCGGGGTTTCCCTGAAGCCAGCTGCAGATTAGCCTTCTTGAGGAGAAATGCCGGATGGTGGGGTAAAAAATGCAGGGCGCTATCGATGACCAGCAAAGCTGAATCCGGGTCGGATGCGCTTGCTTTGAGGTTGATGAGGCTTAGCCAGCTCAGGGTATCCTGGGGTTGCTGCCGGATGGCTGTCCAGAAATACTGGCTGGCGCTATCGGGTATGCCGGCCTGCAGGAATTGTTTTCCGGCCAGGAAGAGGTCTTCCGCATAACTGGAAGCCAATTTGCTATCGTAGGGATAAAGGTTCACTAGGTGGGCAAGGACACGAGCCGCATCGGCGTATTGGCCGCTGGCTTCGAGGAGGCCGACTTTTTTGACCAAAAAATCTCTGTCCTGCGGGAAATAGGCCAGTGCGCGATTGCACCAGGAGAGCCCCTCAGCATATTGTTGCATCTGGTAAAGCGCGTTGATCATCAGGTCCAGCGCATCGTGCGTTTGAGGTTCCACGGCCAGCAGTTGCCTTAGTGCCTCAACGGCCTGATCGGGCTGTTGCTGGCGCATATTTTCGCGGGCGGCTTCCAGCAGTTGATCCAGATAAGCCTGGCGGTAGCGCAGGTTTTGCGGATGGGCAAGCATAAGTTGTCGGGTGCGTGCAGCAGCTTCGCGATAATGCCCGGCAGCTTCCAGGATGCCCGCTTCACGGAAACGATACGCTTCCGGGTTGGGAGAAAGAGCGATGGCCCGGCGTATGTAGGCCAGCGCCAGTTGATATTGTTTTTCTTGCAGGCTCAACGCCACTAACCTGTCATAAGCCGGCAGATAAGTGGAATCCACATCAAGCATTTTTTCATAATAAGTTGCGGCGCTATCCCATTGTTGATCTCGTTCAAAGGCGCGGCCGGCCATCATGAGCTCTTCCAGCAGATGGCTTTTCAGTTCGGCATGCCGGGGATATTGGCTCCACAGCCGGGCAGTGATCGGATAAGCCTCTGCATATTTCTCCTGGGCATCGAGCAAGGCAATTTTTTTAAGCAAAAACAAGGTATCATCCGGATAATATTGCAGCGCCTGGTTGGCATAGCGCAATGCTTCAGCATAGGCATCCTGGGCACTATATAAATTGATTAAAGCCTGCAGGGCTTCTCGGTTGGCAGGATCGGTTGCCAGCACGGCATCATACTGGTATTGCGGCATTTGATGGGTGTATGCCCGTGCAGCTTGCAGGTGCACGTAAGCGGAAAGCTTGGTCCATCCCGGATCTTGCGGATGTTGTTGCATTTGTTCCCTGACAATTTCCTCGGCTTCCAGAAAACGCTTGGCAGAAAGCAGAATGCCAATTTTGCGTCTGGTAAATTCGGGGTCATCGGGATAAAACTGCAACGCCTGATTGGCATAGACGAGTGCTTCATCGTAGTGTTCGTATGCAGCTTCCAGGTTAATGAGGTAAGTCAAGATTAACCTGTTGTCTGGGGCCGTCTGCAAGGCCTGTTGCAGATAAGCATGGGCCTGCAGATAATTGTGCTGATCCCGGGAAGTACGGGCAGCGGTGATGAGCTGATCCAGATAAGCCTGGCGCAACTCTGTCTGATCGGGCCTTTTTTTCATGCTTTGCTGCAATACCTGCAGGGCTTCATCAAATTGATGCTCGGCACTCAGCGCTGCTGTTTTTTTCAAAATGAAAAATACGCTATCGGGATAGTAGTACAATGCCGTATTCGCATAACATAGTGCCTCATTGTAACGTTTAGCCTGCATTTCCAGGTAAATGAGATAGTTCAGGGCATCGGCCTGATCGGGTTTTTTTGCCAACACTTGGGACAATTCCACACGGGCCAGGTCATACTGATGGGTAAGCAGGTAAAGCCGGCCCAAAAGCAATCGAATATCCAGATAATCCGGGCTTTGTGCCAGTGCTTGTTTGCACAAAGCTATTGCTCGGTTATAATGGTGTTGCACATTGGTTTCATACAGGGCCTGTTTGAGCAGGTCGTCCGAAGAAAGTTTTTGGGCCTGAGTAGCTGTCAGCTGAAAACACAGGCATAGGCTCAGCAGCAAGGAGCTCATTCCGGGAAGACAACGTGTAGGGTGTGCAGTTTGCCACATCATATTTTGCGATAGCTGTCAGGATGAAGCCTCAGTAGGTTGTTGCACCGGGGTCATTTGCCGGCGGGCAAAACCTTGGCGCGACATATTTCCCCAGGCCAGTGTTTTTCCCGTGAAGTAAAAATAATTTCCGCGGATGGAGAAAAATACATTTAGCGGATGATAGAGGATAGGTTCCACGATAGCCATCAAACACAGCCCTATCACCTGCCATACGCTATCGTAATATTTAAAAGTCAGTTGATCCCAGAGCACGGCAATGGTGGTGATGGCCACGGAAAAGCTATACACGTAAATGAGCAGGATGAGGGCATGTGTCCAGTTGATGGTACCCGATAGAGCTGAAACCAGATAAAAGATGAGACCCGTAACTTCCAGAAATGGTGCCATCCATTCAAATAACACCATATAGGGATAAGTGAGCAGGCCCATGATACCATATTTGGGGTTGCCGATGACGCGGCGGTGTACGGTTAGGCATTGGATCAAACCCCTTGCCCAGCGTGTGCGCTGTTTGCTGAACACTTTTAAGGTAGAAGGTCCCTCCGTCCAGCATTGGGAATTGGGGATATATCTTACCCGATAAGGCAATTTATTTTCTTCCATATACCGGCGCATCCGGGTAATCATTTCCATGTCTTCGGCGAATGAGGTATGGTCGTAACCACCGGCTTTGATGACGATTTCTTTATCGAACAACCCCAGCCCGCCACTCACGATAATCAATCCGTTCATCTGGCTCCAGGCCATGCGGCCCAACAGGAAGGAGCGGATATATTCTAGTTCCTGAAAGCGGGGCAGCAATTTTTTCGGAGGAATCACACGAAGCAATACGCCCTGATCCACTTCACAGGAGTTGGCAATGCGGATGGTAGCTCCTACGGCAATCACACGAATTTCTTCTTCCAGAAAGGGTTTCACCATGTGCAACAAAGTATTTTTCTCGATGATGCAGTCCACATCTGTGCACAGAAACAGGGGATAGGAGGCCACGTTAATGCCGGCATTTGATGCATCGGCCTTGCTTTTCCCATTTTCTTTATCCACCACAATAAGTTTGGAATAAGCCGGATTGGTAGAGCGAAACACCCTTTTCACGGGGCGGGTAACAATTCTTTCCTGGTAATCAAATTTCACGGGCACCAGTTCAAATTCGCGGATCAATTTTTCCAGGGTGTCGTCGGTGCTGCCATCATTCACGATAATCACCTCAAAGCGGGCATAGTTGAGGGTGAGCAGCGAATGGACATTGTCAATGATAGTAGCTCCCTCGTTATAGGCCGGAGCAATCACGGATATGCCTGGTGCATGAGGTGAATTCAGAATAGATTTATAATCCACAAAGCTGTTGCGCCGCTTGAACTGGCGGATGGCCAGGGCTGAAAATATAGCCAGGATGACGTAAAGCGACATGATGGCCGCTGCATAATAGAAGATAAATCCTTCGTAGAGGCTTTGAAGCTGATGCCAAAGATGGGATATGGTAAAATTCAGGATCATGTTTTAAGATTTGATAAGGGGGTCCAGGCAATGTTCAAGGGTGCGCTTTCGCTCTTCCGGCGCATGTTGCAACAGGGTTTGGACCAGGCTTTCATCACCATGAGCAATGATGGCGCGGGCGGCTTCCTTTCGCACGGCATAATCCTGTGAACGCAGAAACTCTTCTCGCAAAAAATCCAGATAGCGCCCGCTGCGGATATGGCCCAGCGCACGCAGGATAGCTACCTGGCAGAATACGGGCTGGTCCACGTACAGCTGCACCAGTTGATCCTCGGCATCCACAGCATCAAGTTGCCCTAACGCTTCAATGGCAGCAGCCCTGATTTGTGCATCCCGATGTTCCAATAGCTTCATGACCGCCGGGATAGCGTTGAATTGATTAAAATGCACGATTAGCTTCAGGCAAAACAATTTCAAATCCGTATTTTCGGAATAATGCAGCCAACGCGAGAAGCTGGGAATAGTTAATCCCTGCGTGTGGGTGATTACTTCAAACAAAAACAATTGTTCCCAGGGCAACAATCGTCCGGTTAGATGATCAAAAAATTTAAAAGGTTCGTTTTTGCTCAGGCGAATGTAGGCAGCTTGTGCTTCCATGCGCAGCACGCGGTTGCGGCTGGTGGTGAGTTCCAGCATAGTCACTTCGGGCACCTGCAGTTGCATCTCGGCCAGCTCATGCAGGCCCTGAATCTTTCGGTTCCATCGCCAGGAGCGCAGCTTGCGGTAGGAAAGCTTATCCAGCCTCAGCTGGATATAAAGCCTGCGGAGCAGTTGTGCCGTTTTCCCGGCAAAATTTTTATGGTAATACATCATCACATCAATCAACACTTGTTTCTGCCATCGTCGCCGCAGACCCAGAGTTGCGCTAAACGTGCCATCGGGCAAGGTAATCTGTTCGGGTGGAACGGTTTCGATATCGGGGTGTAACATCACCTCTTCGATGATTAAGGCCTCGGCTTTCTGGCGAAAGCTATTATCTCTATGTTGTTTCCATTGATAGCGCAGGCGGGTGATAGTAAGCAGGGCATACATGAACAGGATGGCCAGAATGGCCAGGATGCTCACCACCAGTGCGAAGCGGATGAAGGGCGGCTGCGCTTCAAACCAGCTTTGGTATGGCGCCATATACCTAGCCCAGAAAGGATAGGGGATGATATGTTGCAACACATCGAAAAAGTCTACCATAGGATATGGAATAATATAGTTAGGAAGCCAGCAGCTTTTCCACGCGTGCCACCAACTCGGCCGGCACAATGGGTTTTCTGATAAAATCATTGGCGCCCAAGGCAAACACTTCCTCAACCAGGCTATCAAGCTCTACCGATGAAATCACAACCACGGGAATGCTTTTATTTTTTAATTCGTGCCGCAGGCGGCTGATGATTTCTGTTCCAGGCAAATAGGGCATCATCACATCGGTGATGACCGCATCGGGTGCGCGAAGGCCGATTTGTTCCATAGCCTCTTTGCCATTGGTTGCCGTAAACACCTCATAGCCTTTCTTGCGAAACAAGAGCTCAAGGGTCTTGAGCATCACCGGTTCATCTTCGATAATCAAAATTTTTTTGGCCATGGTTATGGATAAGGATCGAAAATATAT
>JADGHY010000163.1 GCA_019683625.1 Thermoflavifilum sp.
CCCTTAAACTCAATCCCGGAGATTCCACTTCCCAGCAGATTCTGGATTACTACAAACAGCTCGATGAATATAATGCCCGGATGCGGGAATACGAGAAAAAGAAAAAACAAAGCGGAGGATAGTTAAGTTTTTTGCCAGAGATAAAGCCCCTTGTGCCCATTGGCGCCAAGGGGCTTTCTTATTGATTTCCTCATCCCCGCCAAAAGCCACTAACCACAGACTTTTGCCATTCACCCTTTTTTGAAAAATGCGCTTAAGCGTTTTTCTTAATTTTAAACGGTCGAATGAAAATGAGATATGCAATTTTCAGATAACCTATTTCTGGCCTTTCGCTCTGTGAAAGGTAATAGGCTACGCACTGGGCTCACCGTGGCCATCATCGCCTTAGGCATCACGGCATTGGTAGGCATTATCACTGCTATCGACAGCATCCGCACATCCATCTACAACAATTTCGCCAGGATGGGTGCTAATGGATTCGTGATCCGCAGCTGGGAAATGCGTATCATGATCGGTGGCAGCCAACAGGCACAGAAAGGATCTACCAAACAAAAGGTAAAAACCTCCAATCGCAACCAGCCCATCACCTATGAGCAAGCCATGGCCTTCAAACAACGCTTTCACTTTCCTGCCATCGTAAGCATTTCTTACCGGGCTTCAGGTACTGCCACCGCATATTTTGAGGATAAAAAAACCAATCCCAACGTGACCATCATGGGTGCCGACGAAAATTATGCACAAATCAACGGATTTGATTTTGACGCCGGCCGAAACCTGAATCCGGATGAGCTGCAAAGTGGTGCAAATGTGGCCATCATCGGTCATGACATTGCTCAGAAGCTTTTTGGCAACACACCTATGGCAGCCGTCGGTCAAGACATCCGCATCGGCATGGTAAAATATCGGGTCGTGGGCGTATTAAAATCCGTGGGCAACACGGGAATTTTCAGTGCCGATAACCTGGTGATATTGCCGCTAAACAATGTACGCCGGGTATATCCGATCAGCAGCAATAGCTCCTTTCAAATTGGGGTGATGGTACCTCAAATTGCTTTGCTGAATACGGCTATCGAAGAAGCTACAGGCACATTCCGCCTGATCAGGCATCTGGCTTTAAACGAAGCGGATAATTTTTACATTACCCGTAGCGATACACTGGCCGATATGCTGTTTGGCAGCTTGAAGAAAGTCCGCTTCCTCACCTTTGGCGTCGGGTTAATCACCCTTTTAGGCTCTATCATCGGGCTCATGAATATTATGCTCGTAGCCGTGGCCGAGCGCACCCGGGAAATTGGCGTAAACAAAGCCATCGGTGCTACGGCAACCGTGATTCGCAACCAGTTTCTATACGAATCCATCCTCATCAGCCTATTAGGGGGCGCACTGGGTATTGTATTAGGCATTTCCATCGGTAATCTGGTGTCGCTTTTGCTCCATGCTGGCTTCATTGTCCCCTGGCTGTGGATAGCCGGAGCCATAGCCCTGTGTGCGGCCGTTGGGTTGCTGGCTGGCGTTTACCCGGCGATGAAGGCGGCGCGGCTCGATCCCATCGTGGCGCTGCGCTATGAATGATACTACCTTCAGGAAGGCAGGATAATGGTTGGCTTCTTCGTACCACTCATCAGCTCAATGCTGCGTTGGATAAATTGATTGAGGGCTTCACCGTTTAGCATCTGCTGCGACAGCAAAGCCAGGTCGGCCAGGTTGCGAATCATCTTGCGCTGTTGGCTTTCGTTTTGCTCTTGAAGAATCTGCTGGAAAATTGGATGATTGGTGTTCACCGTGAGAACTACTTCGTCGGGAATACGCCCATACCAATTAGCTGCCTGGCCGCTCATGGCTGCCATCTCTTTAAGGCGACGGCTCATCTCCGGACGGGTGGCCAGCACCGGCTGGGCTTCGGGCGATAAACCCTTCAACTCCACCCGGTAAGACGGATCAGGGACTTCCTTGGCAAATAATTCCTTCAGTTTAGCTTCCTGCTGGGTAGTCAATACGCTGTGCAGGCTTTCATCCCGCTTAATCAATCGTTCTGGAATATCGGCATCTACCCGGGTAAATACCACATCCTCCCATTTTTCTTCCATGGCCTGAATAAACGCTGCATCAATGAGCGAATCGAGCTTCACCACCAGATATCCTCTGTCACGTGCAGCCTGCAAGTAACTATACTGCTGCACCGGATCCGTAGTGTAGAGAATAACCAGTTTATTGTCGGGATTAGTCTGCAGGGGAGCAGCTTTTTCCCGATATTCTGCCAGTGTATACCAGGTGGTAGCCGAAGATGCATCCTGCATGAGCAGGAAAGCCTGCGCTCTTTCCCGAAACTTATCATCGGTCATCATCCCATATTTCACAAATAATCCGATATATTCCCATTTTTCCTCCAGCTCTTTGCGATCCTGCTTGAAAATCTCTTCCAGCTTGTCGGCCACTTTTTTGGTGATATGGCTGTTGATTTTCCGCACATTCGGATCCCCTTGCAGGTAACTGCGGCTCACATTCAAGGGAATATCGGGCGAATCGATGACACCATGCAAAAGCATCAGAAATTCCGGAACAATATCCTTTACCTCATCGGTTACGAACACCTGGTTGCAGTACAAACTAATTTTATCCTTCTGGATATCAAAACTGTGGGTGATTTTGGGAAAATATAAAACCCCGTTTAGGTGAAAAGGATAATCTACATGCAGATGAATCCAGAACAACGGTGGCTCATGATAAGGGTAAAGCGCTTTGTAAAATTGCTGATAATCCTGCGAAGTCAATTCACTAGGCCTTTTGACCCATATCGGTTCGGTATCATTAATTTGCTTGCCTTCGAAATAAATGGGCACGGGCAGAAACCGGCAATATTTGCGTAAAATTGTCCGGATGCGCTCCGGCTCCAGAAATTCCAGGCTGTCCTCGTTCAGATACAAAATCACATCCGTGCCCCTGAAGGGTTTCTCGGCCTCTTCCAGGACATATTCCGGACTTCCATCGCAAATCCAGCGCACCGCCTGAGCCCCTTCCCGGTAAGACCGGGTAAGAATTTCTACACGATCACTTACCATAAAAGCCGAATAAAAGCCTAATCCAAAATGTCCGATAATGGATGCCCCATCGCCCTTGTATTTGCTCAGAAATTCCTCTGCGCTGGAAAAAGCCACCTGATTGATGTACCGATCTACCTCTTCGGCGGTCATCCCTATACCGCGGTCGGAAATGGTAATTGTGTGCTGGGCCTTGTCGAGCTTTACTTCTATATCCAGCGAACCCAGTTCTCCCTTACACTCACCACTGTTAGCCAGCATTTTTAATTTCTGTGTGGCATCTACCGCATTGCTGATGAGCTCGCGCAAAAAAATCTCATGCTCGGAATACAAAAATTTTTTGATGATGGGAAAAATATTCTCGGTATGAACGCGAATTTGACCTTTTTGCATGGCTGATGGGTTTAGCAGGCAAAACTACGATTTGCCGGTTTTCAAACCTTATGCCATGGGCGGGTGCTGACAGATTGTCTTGGTGTGGATTCATAAATTCTCCTATCTTTGCACTCCCAAATTCATTAAATACCGGGTATGATGAACAACTATGAATTGATGGTGATCTTTACCCCGATTCTCTCTGATGAGGAATATGCTGCCGCCCAGAAAAAGTATGTGGACTTTGTCCAGGAAAATGGTGGCACAATTGTCCATCAAGAGCCATGGGGACTTCGATCACTGGCGTATCCCATTCAGAAAAAGACTACCGGTCTTTACTGGGTGCTGGAATATCAGGCGCCATCCGACCTCAATGCCAAGCTCACCGTTCAGCTTAACCGCGACGAACAGGTGATGCGGCACATGATTACCCGCCTCGACAAATATGCTGTGGAATACAACGCCAAGCGCAGAGCCGGGATTCAACAACATGCTATTCAAAAAGAATTTGATAACCTGAATGCCTAATCGAAAGAATATGGCAACAAAACAACCTGAAATCAAATACCTGACGGCTACCCGCATTGAAAAACGCCAGAAAAAGTATTGCCGTTTCAAGAAACTGGGTATCAAGTATATTGACTATAAAGATGCCGAGTTTTTAAAGAAGTTTCTCAACGAACAAGGCAAACTCCTTCCTCGCCGCATCACCGGCAACTCCCTGAAGTACCAACGTAAGCTGGCCACAGCCGTGAAAAAAGCCCGGCAAATGGCTTTGCTTCCTTATGTAACTGATTTGTTGAAATAATTTTCCAAAAGCCCGCTTCGTATGCAAGTGATTTTGTTGCAAGATGTGGAAAATCTTGGCCATCAGAACGATCTGGTGACGGTCAAGGATGGCTATGGCCGCAACTTCCTGATTCCCCGCAAACTCGCCGTAGAAGCCAACCCGGCTAACCTGAAACAACTTGAACAACGCAAAAAGGCTGAGCGTCGCCGGGAAGAAGCCCTGTTAGCCACTATTGCCCAGGTGAAACAAGCGCTCCAGGCCTCTCCCCTGCGCATTGGCGCCAAAGTGGGCACCAGCGGGAAAATATTTGGTTCCGTTACACCCGTACAAATCGCTCAGGCCATCAAATCCCAGAAAGGCTATGAAATTGACCGCCGACGCATCCATCTGCTCGAAGAAGTGAAAGAACTGGGCGTCTATACCGCACGGATTGATTTTGGCAAAGGCAACGAAGTGGATGTGCAATTTGAAGTAGTTGCCGAATAGCGGAAGTCTTATAGAAATTAAAAATTTTGCAAGCTGCATGCCCCTTTCATGCAGCTTTTTTATTGACTCAGAAATCAAAGCTTCGCGGGGCAATATTCCAGCGCAAGGCTATGGAAGCAAAGCTGGTAGAGGATTGCGGACGATAAAGAAAATAGGCACCACCTGTCTTCCGGTATAAATAAGAAAGGTCCACATACAAATGATACTTGATTTCATAGGAAAGCCTGAGGCTCAGGCTGGCAATCTTGGCATCTAATCCCTGCCCGATGCGGTTGCCATAATCTTGCTTGCGGGTATCATAACTTTTAAAAATATCACTGCCCCAGTTTACACCTGCCGTATCGCGCCCCTGCTGCACCAATAAAAGCTGACCGCGCAAAACCAGCCTGGGAATGGGCTGATACCTGGCTATGCCGATAAATTCCCTGAAATTGGCTCCCATGGGATCGGCCAAGGGCTGATTGTAATGGGTATAATTGGTAATGGTATCGCTG
>JADGHY010000164.1 GCA_019683625.1 Thermoflavifilum sp.
GGGGCAAGCTGTTGAATATGATGTTGATGGGAAACACAATTTATCCAGGCCACATACAATAAGCCGGAAAACCTGTATTTTTGTTCAGGGCTTCAATTATTTTTATTGCCGATAAAATCATGCGTATATGGCACTGGTGGATCTTATCATGCCTAAGATGGGAGAAAGCATCATGGAAGCAACCATTTTAAAATGGTTGAAAAAACCGGGTGATCCGGTAAAACAGGATGAGCCTGTGCTGGAAATTGCAACAGACAAGGTTGATAGCGAAGTGCCCGCTACCGTTTCCGGTGAACTGGCTGAAATTTTATACGAAGAGAATCAAGTGGTGCCTGTAGGGGCCGTGATTGCCAGAATCAAAACCGAACAGGAATTGCCCTCTGCTGATGAAGCCTATGATTTTCATCTGGAAGAAACTCCATTGGGCGAAGCCGCTCCGGCAGCAGCCCAGCCAGAAGAAGAACAACCATCTTCAGCCTCCACCTTCACCATACAATCAACACCATCGGAAAATACTGCGGGCAAGGCCAACTCCGGATTCTTCTCTCCGCTGGTGCTGATGATTGCCAAAAATGAAGGGATTCCGCTGGCCGAACTCGAACAAATTAAAGGTACTGGCGCCGATGGGAGGGTTACCAAAAAAGACATACTGGACTATGTGGCACGCCGCAAAACCGGAAAAACAACGGCTGAATCTGCCACCTGGCAACAGCCCCAGGCTACAGCCCGGGAATCATTATCTGTTTGGCAGCCAGCTGAAAAACAAACAGATCGCCATGTGGAGATCATTGAAATGGACCGGATGCGCAAGTTGATTGCCGAACACATGGTACGCAGCAAACAAACAAGTCCACATGTCACCAGCTTTGCCGAAGCCGATGTCACCAATCTGGTTCAATGGCGTGAAAGAATTAAAAAAGATTTTGAAAAAAGAGAAGGAGAAAAAATCACCTTCACCCCCTTGTTTATTGAGGCCATAGTGAAATGCATCAAGCGTTTCCCCATGCTCAATAGCTCGGTGGAAGGGGATAAAATCATCATTAAAAAAGATATTCATATTGGCATGGCCACGGCATTGCCCAACGGGAATCTAATCGTGCCGGTGATTAAACATGCCGATACTTTAAATCTCGTCGGCCTGGTTAAACAGGTCAATTACTTAGCTCAAGCAGCACGCAACAACAAACTTAAGCCCGATGATACACAAGGAGGCACCTTCACCCTCACCAATCTGGGCACTTTTGGTAGCCTGATGGGCACACCCATCATCAATCAGCCGCAAGTGGCCATTCTGGCAACGGGACTCATCAAAAAACGGCCAGTGGTGATTGAAACGCCACAGGGCGATACCATTGGCATTCGCCACATGATGTACTTATCCCTTTCTTACGATCACCGGATCATTGATGGATCGCTGGGCGCCACCTTCCTGTCGGCCGTAGCCCATGAGCTGGAAAACTTTGATCCGCAGCGGGAGTTTTAATACATTTCATTTTCCGGAATCTGCTTTTTGCTGCAGGCTGTCCACAGATGTGGGCAAGCTATCTACGGCAGCCTTGGCCTGGTTAAGCAGGGAGTCAATATTCACTTCGGCACTGTCAGCCTGATTTGCAGAAGAAGGTGCATGCCCGCATGCACTACTCAGCAGATACATGCTCAGGCAGGCTATCCAGCAAATACGTTTCATACGCTTGAAGATTTTTCGTGTATCGCAATAATGATGCAAAAGGTTGTGCGGAAAAACTTGGCGGATCATTTTTTTCTGAAATATATACTCAATGGAACACCTGAAAATGCAAAATGTTTTCTGAGTTGATTTTCCAGAAATTGTTTGTAGGGTTGACGAATTTCGTCGGGATAATTCGTAAAAAACAAAAAAGTAGGGTGGGAGGCCGGCAATTGGGTGATGTATTTGATATGAATATGATGCCCGCGCACAGCGGGTGGAGGCGTTTGCGCAATGATGGGCAGCAGCACTTCATTCAGCTGGGATGTCGGGATCTTTTGTTTTCGCCGATGATGCACATCCAGAGCCGTTTCCATGGCCTTGTAAATACGGGTTTTTTCGAGTGCAGAAATGAAGATAATAGGTACATCCGTAAACGGAGATATTTTCTCCCGAATAGCTGTTTCAAAAACTTTTGCTGTATGGGTATCTTTTTCAACGGCATCCCATTTATTCACCAGTAACACCACTCCCTTTCGTTTACGGATAATCAGGCTAAAGATGTTTACATCTTGAGCGGTCATGGGCCTTGTTGCATCTAAAAGCAACATGCACACATCGGCTTCATCCACCGCTTTAATGGTTCTGATGGTCGCATAAAATTCCAGTTGATCTTTATAGGCATCTTTTCTTCTGATTCCAGCCGTGTCAATTAAGATGCAGGATTTTTGAAACAAATTATAATGGGTATGAATAGCATCGCGTGTGGTTCCGGGTTCATGGGAAACCACATTGCGCGGTTCACCGATGAGTGCATTTAACAAGGAGGACTTGCCCACATTGGGCTGACCCACAATAGCAATTCTGGGCAATGAATCTGCTGAGGATGCTTCCTGTTCGGAAGAGCTGGGCGGAATGTTGGCTACAATCGCATCCAGCAATTCGCCCGTGCCGCTACCGCTGATGGCAGAAATGGGAAACAGCGGTTCAATGCCCAGGCGATAAAAAACCTGTGCATCCAGGGTGCGTTCATAATTATCTGCTTTATTGACCACGAGCCATACGGGTTTTTTGCTTTTGCGAAGCATACGGGCAATGGCGTCGTCCAGATCAGTGATGCCTGTCGTGGCGTCACAGACAAACAAGATGCCATCGGCTTCATCTATGGCAATTTCCACCTGATGCGCTATGGCCCTGGTGATTTCATCACGGGCATCGGGTACAAATCCACCGGTATCAACCACATTAAACGTTTTGCCATCCCAGTCGGACGTGCCGTAGATGCGGTCGCGTGTTACTCCGCTCACATCAGCTACAATAGCTTGTCTTTCGGCTATCAGCCTGTTGAAGAGGGTGGATTTACCCACATTCGGTCGACCAACAATGGCAATGGTAAATCCGGCCATGGGATACAGGTATTTTTGCAAACATTGATCAAGCAGTATATCCTAAGGAAGATAAATATCGGTCGTTTTCCCGCCAGCCGGGGCGCACTTTCACAAATAATTCCAGAAACACTTTTCTGCCGATTAATCGCTCAATCTCTTCTCTGGCCAAACGCCCTATCTCCCGGATCATCTGGCCCTTTTCGCCCAATAATATGCCTTTTTGGGATTCCCGGCTCACGATGATTTCGGCCCTGATTTTGGTAAGTGTTTCTTTATCCTGGTAAGACTGAATCACCACTGTCGTATGGTAAGGAATCTCTTCGCGGGTGAGTAAAAAAATCTTTTCCAGGATAATTTCCGCAACAAGAAACCGCAGGGGCCTGTCGGTAAGTTCATCATCGGGATAATAGGGTTCGCCTTCCGGCAAATGATTTAACAAAGCCTGCAACAATTGATCTAATCCCAGTCCTTCCTCTGCAGATATGGGGACAATCTGTGGGGCAAAAGCCAGTTGATCATAGGCAGCGAGTAGGGATTCAAGCGATGGATAAGCTGTTTGTTTACACAGATCGATTTTGTTGATGGCCAGCACCCATGGTTTCTGGATATTCAAAGCCAGGATCCGTTGCTGCACTTCTTCCGGTGCCTCGGTGACATCTGTGAGATACAACACCACATCGGCATCCCGAAGGGCTGCCTGCATGGCTTCCATCATCTTTTCCTGTAACTTATAGGCAGGATCCAAGATACCCGGCGTGTCCAGAAATACCATTTGATAATGATTGCCATTCAGGATGCCCGCGATGCGATGGCGTGTAGTCTGGGCTTTGGGTGTGACAATAGAAATTTTTTCCCCGATCAGGCGATTCATCAGGGTGCTTTTTCCCACATTAGGGCGGCCAATAATGCTCACAAAGCCCGATTGAAACATGGCGGCAAAGATAGGAAAAACTTATGCCTGCCGACGAAGATAAGTTTTATTGGCCATCCTTAGACCCGTATTTGTTTCCGGCAGAAGCCGTTTTGATCAAATCAGAAATTGTATTAGCTTTGCAGCCGAACATTGCGAGGTAGAGCAGAGGTAGCTCGTCGGGCTCATAACCCGAAGGTCGGAGGTTCGAATCCTTCCCTCGCTACCAGATGGCGGGCTCTTACAGGAGCCCGTTTCTGTTTATGCTCGACCGCCAAAGGCAGTTAAAACTACCAGAGGCAGTTAAAACTGCGCTGCTGAATGTGCATGCTGGGCTTGATGGAGTGGCGCTTCGGGTCCGGGCACCAGGTTATGAACGGGTTTAATGGTTTTGAGATAAGCAAAAATAGCTTTCAGTTCCTCATCATTGGCCACTTGGTTGAGTGAGGCTGCCACAAAGCTCATAGGGGGCAACAGAGAACGACTATTTTCCATGCCTTTCCATTTTCCTTCGCGGATTGCCCGAATGAATTGAGCCTCTGTCCAGCCTCCGATGCCGGTTTCATCTGGGGTAAGATTAGCAGCATAGGAAATTCCCCAGGGTCCGATCCATACGGTTAAATCATTGGTAAGCATCAGGCCTTGTTTCTCAATCTCTGCCCGATTAATCCGCGGAGGAGGGATTTGAGATGGATGTCCGGCAAGATACATCGTGGTGTCGGGCACTGGCCCCATTGGGCTCATCACCTTGGGTGTGTGGCAATCCCCACAACCCGACATTTGTACCAGATGTTTTCCCCAGGATACCTGGTCTGGATAACCGCCAAATGATGTACCTGAAGGTGAAGAACGTGCAGATGTTGTTTGTGCACTTTCGCCATTCGCATTGGAAGGCGTTTGCGGGGCAGAATGGCATCCTGCCACCGCAATAGCCGCTGCTGCGGCCAGGATCAACTGTTTCATGGGGTTAAAATTTAAACATGGATGAAAGAAATAAAAGCACTTAACATGGAAATATGGGCTAATCAAGTGTCTAAGGTCTCTTGCATCAACCCACAAATCATGAAATCTGCATAAACATACTCAGAATTTTGATTTTTTTTATCAAAATTTTGGGCTTCCTTATTTGTCTCATCCACTGCTGATTAGTTTACCCGAGATGCACCTATGTAAAAAAC
>JADGHY010000165.1 GCA_019683625.1 Thermoflavifilum sp.
GTTAGAAAATTCATAAAAAATGATATTCCTATTACCTTTTTGCTTGCAAATTCGTTATAATCAGTCGTAACTTTGCGCTCAATTTTTCCGGCAAGCATGCAAGAAGGCTCCGGAAATCTTTGGCAAAGGAAAAGATGACGAAAGCATGAAACAAAACTTGTGGAAATCAATTCTTTAAGCAATCTTATTGGTAAAATTCGTTAATTCTCATCTTAAAAATCAACTTTCCATATGAGGCAGCTTAAAATTGCCACACAAATTACCAACAGGGATTCTCAGGCCGTTGAAAAGTATTTGCAGGAAATCTCGAAGATTCCGTTGTTGACGCCGGAAGAAGAAACGGTATTGGCTCAGCGCATCAAGATGGGCGATCAGAAGGCCCTGGAGCGGTTAACCACAGGTAACCTGCGTTTTGTGGTGTCTGTAGCCAAGCAATACCAGCACCAGGGATTGAGTTTAAGTGATCTGATTAACGAGGGCAATTTGGGATTAATTAAGGCTGCGCAACGGTTTGATGAAACCAAGGGTTTCAAATTTATTTCCTATGCCGTATGGTGGATCAGGCAGTCGATTCTCCAGGCTTTAGCCGAGCAGGGTCGGCTGGTGCGTTTGCCGCAGAATAAGATTGGCACGTATAACAAAGCTACCAAGGCTTATACCGCATTTGAGCAGGAAAATGAACGCGAACCTTCACCCGAAGAATTAGCGGAAATCTTGCAGATGTCTGAAACCGAAATTAATAACATCATCAGCAGCAACACCCGCCACACCAGTCTGGATGCGCCTGTGCATGAGGCAGAAGATGTGGCCATGAGTGATTTGTTGGAAGGGAGCGAGCAAACCGATGAAGAAGTGATGCGGGAGTCGCTACGGGAAGAAATTCGTCGGGTATTGAAATCCCTTTCTCCTCGCGAAGCAGAAATTGTAACCGCCTATTTTGGTCTGGATGGAGAGAATGGCGTTACCATTGAACAAATTGGCCAGAAATACGATTTAACAAAGGAAAGAATTCGCCAGATCAAGGAAAGGGCTATCAAACGTCTGCAAAAAGCCCGTTACAGCAATGCATTGAAAGCCTATCTGGGCTAATGATACCACCGCCTGCCCATAGGTGGTGATTGGTGAACAGAAGAGGCCAGGGCTTATCAGCACTGGCTTCTTTATTTTTTGAAACTTTCATTACGCAGGGCTATGCGGGAATGGATTATCTTCACAACCTGTTTTCCAGGGACATGGGAGGAATTTCTGCGATAAGGTTTTTTGTTGCCCTTAGCCTGGCGATCAGCTGGATAGGGTGTGAAAAAAATATCCATATCCAGGTGGCTTCTCCTGCGCAACAGTTGGTTGTGGAGGGGTATATCGAAAGCTATCAATCTCCCGTAGTGATACTCACCCGAAGCTTTAGTTATTTTTCCCGGCTGGATACCGGGCTTATTTCCAGTTTATTTGTGCACCAGGCCCGCGTTTGGGTTATGGATGAGCAGTTGCACGACAGCGTAATGCTTCAGGAAAATGCGCGGGACACCACCGGTGGTATTTTGTTTTATGCTTATCGTATTCCGGCAGGAAGCCATTTTGTAGGACTTCCCGGGCATGCCTATGACCTGCATATTCAGGTGGGCGGACAACAATATGTGGCCCGGACTACTATCCCTGCCAGCGGCATTGAACTGGATTCGCTGTACTATATGCTGGTAAAGCCCACTAGGGAGCAACCTGATACCGATCGGGTGGTCTTGTTCGGGCGGTTTTACGATCCGCCACAGTTAGGAAATTACGCGCGGTATTTTACCCGTGTGAACCATGAACCTTTTTACCCGGGTTATCATTCCGTGGCCGACGACGAAGTAGTTAACGGTACGGTGTTTGACTTTCAGCTGGATCGCGGGGTAAATAAAAATCAGCCGATAGACCCCAGTACTTACGGTACCTTTCGGCTCGGGGATACCATCACGGTAAAGTTTTGTGACATTGACAAAGCTACCTACGATTTCTGGCGCACCTGGGAATATGCGTTTAGCACGAATGGCAATCCTTTTTCCGTGCCTATTCAAATCCTCGGAAACATTCCCGGTGCCTTAGGTTATTGGGGTGGTTACCGGGTCATGTATAAGTCGATTTATATTCCAAGATAAAATGTACGTATCATGTCAGCAGAACACGTGAAACTATTAATCATTGGCTCGGGCCCGGCCGGATACACAGCAGCCATTTATGCTGCCCGGGCAAATTTACATCCGGTGCTTTATCAGGGTTTACAACCCGGAGGCCAGCTCACCATCACCACGGAGGTGGAGAATTATCCGGGTTATCCGGAAGGTGTACAGGGACCGGAGATGATGCAGGATTTCGAAAAACAAGCCCGCCGGATGGGAGCCGATATTCGCTTTGGCATTGTTACCGCTGTTGATCTTTCGCAACGTCCCTTTCGGGTGAGGGTAGATGAAGAGAAGGAGATCTTGGCTGAGGCCTTGATTATTGCCACGGGAGCCTCGGCCAAATGGCTGGGACTGGAAGCAGAGCAGCGCCTTAACGGCATGGGGGTTTCTGCCTGTGCGGTTTGTGATGGGTTCTTTTTCCGGGGAAAAGAAGTGGCTATTGTAGGCGGGGGCGATACGGCCTGTGAAGAAGCCTTATATCTCTCCAAATTGTGCACTAAAGTACACATGCTTGTGAGAAGGGACCAGATGCGGGCTTCACAGATCATGCAAGATCGGGTGAAGCACACGCCCAACATCCAGATTTACTGGAACACCCAGGCCATAGATATCCTGGGTGAACATAAAGTGGAAGCCGTGAAAGTGAAAAATACACGCACCGGGGAGGAAAGTATCATACCCGTATCGGCTTTCTTCGTGGCCATAGGTCATCAGCCCAATTCTCAGCTCTTTGCCGGCCAGCTGGAGATGGATGAAACGGGTTATATCCGCACGCGCCCCGGCAGCACGCACACCAGTGTGGAAGGCGTTTTTGCCTGTGGCGATGTACAGGATAAAATTTATCGGCAGGCCGTGACGGCTGCCGGCAGTGGTTGTATGGCTGCGCTCGATGCCGAACGCTTTCTCTCAGCACAGGAACATGCGCAGCGAAAGCAAGCCAGCTCTGCAGTTGGCTGAGATTTGCCCAGTTCCAGTTTATGTTTTCATGGCGTAAGTGCATCTGTGGCCTCTGCCAGGCTTTTAGCCTGGAACAGAGGCTTTTCTGTTTTTTGTTGAGCCGTGGTATGCTGATAGATGGCGCTGTAAGGCACGCTGATATTGCCGGAAGGGCTGACTTCTATGCACCTAACGGTAAGTGATTTTCCGGGTGGCAGGTAGATGGTAAATGGCCGTTGGAACAGCTCGGATGTAGGGGTGGGGTTGCTGCCGTCGAGGGTATAATAAATTTTAGTGCCCGGCAAAATAGGCTTCAGGTCTATGGTGATGCTGTCGTTTTGCAGGGTGCTATCCTGCAGGCCAATGGGTTCGGGGATGCGAAAATGCACACCGGCACGATCCAGCCAGCAGAGTTGGTTGGGCAGGCGGGTGAGGAAGTCTGTATAATTTTTCTGCTCGAGGGGTGTCCAGGCAGCCTCAGCCAGTGCCATCATGCGGGGGAATGCCATGTATTCTGCCTCGCGGCTGTTGGGAATATATTCCGTCCAGAGATTTGCCTGCATGCCAATGATATACCGTTGTTCATCCGGAGAAAGGCTTGCCGGTACCGGGTTATATCCGTATACTTTCCAGAGGGGCAAATATCCGCCAATATTCAGCGGTTCATAAGCAGGGTTACCCTGGCCATGGTCGAAATAAAGCCATTCGCCGGGTGTCATGATCACGTCGTGATGTTGGTGTGCTGCTGCGATGCCGCCTTGTTCGCCCCGCCAGCTCATCACGGTAGCATGCGGGGCCAGCCCACCTTCCAGAATTTCGTCCCAGCCAATGATATCCCGGCCGTGGGCATTCAGGAATTTTTCAATCCGCTGAATAAAATAGCTCTGCAGTTGTTCTTCATTCTTCAATCCTAACTCTTTCATGCGTTTTTGGCAAAGCGGGCATTGTTTCCAATGATCTTTGGGGCATTCATCTCCGCCGATATGGATATAATGGCTGGGGAAGAGTTGCATTACCCGTGTCAATACATTTTCCAGAAACATAAATGTGCTGTCGTTGCCGGCACAAAACACATTTGGCGATACGCCCCATTGTGTCCATACCTCGTAGGTAGGGCCAAAGCCTTTGCAGCCCAGCCAGGGATAGGAAGCCAGCGCGGCTTGGGCATGGCCCGGCATTTCAATTTCCGGAATCACGGTGATATAGCGTGCCGCAGCATATTGGACAATTTCTTTGATCTCTTCATCTGTGTAATACCCTCCGTAGCGTTGCCCGTCAAAAATACCCGAGTTGTGGCCTATGACGGTTTGTTTGCGATAGGCGCCCACTTCTGTGAGTTTGGGATACTGGGGAATCTGAATGCGCCAGCCCTGATCTTCGGTCAGATGCCAGTGAAAGGTATTGAGTTTAAAATAAGCCATCCAGTCTAAATACGTTTTAATAAAGGATACCGGGAAAAAATGCCTTCCGCAATCCAGGTGCATGCCCCGATAGTGAAATCTTGGGCTGTCGACGATTTCCACGGCTGGTATCTTCAATATTTTTTGTCTTTCAGTAGGTAAAAGTTGCAAAAGGGTTTGGCTGCCATAAAACAGGCCAGCTCCATCTCCGGCTGTGATGCGGATGTGCTGATGGTTTACCTGCAGGTTATAGCCTTCGTGAGGTGTTTTTCCGGGTTCAATAAAAAGCTGCAAACCGGCTTGGGCAGGCGAGTTGGCAAAGAGCAGGGAAAAACCATATCGTTGCTGCAGGGTTTGATTGAGCAAGGAAGCAATATGTTTGGCTTCATCATTGGCTGCATAGATACGGGTTTGTGGCGTGAGCGTAATAGTTCCTTTATCTTGTTTAAGCAGCACCGGAGCAGGCACGATTTCGATTGGTGCGGGTGAAAAATCTGATTGGCTGTAGCCAGGCTTGCAAGCCAGCATCAGCGAGATAGTGAGCAGGAGTATGTGTTTCATGATACATCATTGCTTTTATTGCATCAAAAGTAATAGAATAAACAGATAAAAAAATCCG
>JADGHY010000166.1 GCA_019683625.1 Thermoflavifilum sp.
ACAAAAATCTGAATTAAGTTAGCTTTGCCAGATAGCAGGCGGTTTTAAAAGTCTCATTTTCCGGTTTATGAAAACAGCTTTAATCACGGGTGTTACGGGGCAAGACGGAGCCTATTTAGCAGAGTTTTTGCTCCAAAAGGGCTATCGGGTACATGGCATCAAAAGACGCAGTTCGCTGATTAATACCGAACGCATTGACCATCTTTACCAGGATCCGCATGAGCCTGACCCCAGGCTCATTTTGCATTATGGTGATATGACAGATGCCACCAATCTGATTCGAATCATTCAGGAAACACAGCCCGATGAAATTTACAATTTGGCGGCACAGAGCCATGTAAAGGTAAGTTTTGAAACACCAGAATATACCGCCAATGCCGATGCTTTGGGCACTTTGCGTTTGCTGGAAGCTATCAGGCTGCTTGGCCTCACCCATAAAACCCGTTTTTATCAGGCATCCACATCAGAATTATACGGACTGGTGCAGGAGATCCCTCAAAGGGAAACCACGCCTTTTTATCCGCGCTCCCCTTATGCCGTGGCTAAGCTTTATGCTTACTGGATTACGGTGAATTACCGGGAGGCTTACGGGATGTATGCCGTAAATGGCATTTTATTCAATCACGAAAGTCCGATTCGGGGGGAAACCTTTGTCACACGTAAGATTACACGGGGGGTGGCGCAGATTGCGCTCGGGCAGGCTGATCGGATTTACCTGGGTAATCTGGATGCTCAGCGCGACTGGGGGCATGCCAGGGATTATGTGGAGGCTATGTGGCTGATGTTGCAGCAAGACAAACCCGAAGATTATGTGATTGCCACCGGTAAAACCACCTCTGTTAGGGAATTTACCCGTATGGCTTTTGCCCAGGTAGGCATAGACATTCGTTTTCAGGGTAAGGGATTAGAAGAGGTGGGTATCGTAGAAAACTGCCGGGATGCCCGTTATCAGCTGCCGGCAGGCAAGGTGGTGGTGAGTGTGGATCCTGCTTATTTTCGCCCCACGGAAGTGGACTTGCTGGTGGGCGATGCCACCAAAGCCCGCACCCAGCTCCACTGGCAGCCTCGCTACAGCCTGGAAGACATGATCAAAGAAATGGTGGAAAGCGATATGCATTATTTTTCCACTTTGCATCCTTCACTGGTTCAACAAAAGTCTCATGCATCCTACGGATAAGATCTATGTAGCCGGACACCGGGGGATGGTGGGAAGCGCCATCCTGAAGCGGTTGCAGGAATTAGGATACAGCCATTTTGTGCTCAGAACATCAGAAGAGCTGGATCTGCGCAACCAGGCCCAGGTATTTTCCTTTTTTCAACAGGAAAAACCCGATTATGTGTTTCTGGCTGCGGCTCGTGTGGGAGGCATATTGGCGAATAATACTTTCAGGGCCGAATTTATCTACGATAACCTGCAGATTGAAGCCAATGTGATTCATGCCGCTTATCTCAGTGGTGTGAAAAAGCTCATGTTTTTAGGTTCTTCCTGCATCTATCCCCGCCTGGCACCTCAGCCCATCAAGGAATCTTATTTGCTGACCGGTCCGCTGGAACCCACCAATGAGCCTTACGCTATTGCAAAGATTGCCGGCATCAAACTTTGTGAAGCCTATCGGGCCCAATATGGATGCCATTTCATTTCGGTGATGCCCACGAATCTGTATGGCATCCACGATAATTTTGATTTAGCAACTTCTCACGTGCTGCCGGCCTTGCTGCGGAAGTTTCATGAGGCTAAACTGAATCATGCACCAGAGGTGGTGGTGTGGGGCACCGGAAAGCCGAGAAGAGAGTTTTTGTATGTGGACGATCTGGCCGACGCCTGTGTGTATCTGATGAATCTGGAGGAGGAACCCGATCTGGTAAATATTGGTACGGGTGAGGATTTAAGCATTGCCGAGCTGGCCACACTTATTCAGAAAATTGTGGGCTATACCGGGAAAGTAGTATACGACACCTCCAAACCAGATGGCACGCCCCGGAAGTTGCTGGATGTGAGCCTGCTGCACAGCCTGGGCTGGCGGCACAAGACCCCGCTGGAAGAAGGCATCCGCAAAGTATATGAAGCCGTATTTTTAAGCCAGGCTGGACAAACAGATCACAAAAAGCGGGCGGTATAGCTTTGTTTCACCTGTTTAAGGGCATCAGGTGTGCCGGCAAAAATCAGTTCACCTCCCTTGTCGCCCCCTTCGGGCCCCAGTTCAATCACCCAATCGGCTCTTCGGATGATATCCAGGTTGTGTTCAATTACAATGATGGAATGGCCTTGTTCAATAAGGGCATCAAAAGATTGCAACAGGTAGGCAATATCGTGGAAATGCAGGCCGGTGGTGGGCTCGTCGAAGATAAACAAGATATGATCACCCTCGCGGCTTTGTCCTAAAAAAGAAGCCAGCTTCACCCGTTGTGCCTCACCTCCACTCAACGTGCTGGCCGGTTGGCCCAATTTGATATAACCTAAACCCACCTGATGCAACGGTTGCAATTGATGGACGATGGCAGGTTCATGGGCAAAGAAAGCAATAGCTTCGTCGACACTCATATTGAGCACGTCGTGAATATTTTTCCCTTGATAGGTAACTTCCAGGATTTCTTCTTTAAACCTTTTGCCATGGCACACTTCACAGGTCAGATGCACATCGGCCAGGAATTGCATTTCAATAGTGATTTCTCCCTCGCCCTTGCAGCGATCGCATCGCCCGCCATCCACATTAAAGGAGAAATGCCGGGCCTGATAGCCCCGAATACGGCTGAGTGGCTGTGCGGCAAACAGGTTGCGGATACTATCATAAGCCTTGATATAAGTAACCGGGTTTGACCGGGATGATTTGCCTATAGGCTGCTGATCTACGAGCTCTACCTGTGTGATGGCCTGCAAATCGCCTTTTAGGGCTTTGTACCAGCCAGGTTTGCCAACCGGATCTCCTTTCCATTTTTTCAGAGCAGGATAAAGGATTTGAGAAACCAGGGTGCTTTTGCCACTGCCACTTACACCGCTCACCACACATAGCACCTGTAAGGGAAATTCCACATCAATTTGTTTTAGGTTATGTTCCCTGCAGCCTTCCAGGCGAATAGAGCGGGTCCATCGCCGGGGGCGGCCAGCCCTGCCCGAAGGAATCTGCATCCGTCCACTCAAATAAGCACCCGTTAAGCTGTTGGGGTCCTTAAGCATGTCCTCGTAGGTTCCGGCAAATACCACTTCTCCGCCCTGATGACTTGCCAGCGGCCCCATATCCACGATATAATCGGCCGCCTTCATCATTTGTTCATCATGTTCAACCACGATGACGGTGTTGTGCAGGTCGCGAAGTTCTTTCAATACCTCGATGAGCTGGTGGGTATCTCGGGGATGCAGGCCAATGCTGGGCTCGTCTAAAATGTAAAGGGAATCGGTAAGATTGCTGCCCAGGGAACGGGTAAGTTGTATCCGCTGGCTTTCCCCACCACTCAGGGTGTTGGCCGGGCGATCGAGGGTAAGATATCCCAGGCCCACCTTCAGTAAAGTTTGCAAGCGATACCGGATCTCATGCAGCAGTCGTGCCGCAATTTGCTGTTCGGCTGGGGTAAGTTCCAGTTGTTCAAACCAGTCATAGAGCTGTGCCACCGGCATGGCCATGAGCTCTGCAATGTGGCATCCTCCAATTTTGACGTACAGGGCTTCTTTCCGCAAGCGACTGCCTTTGCAGGAAGGGCATATCGTGCGGCCTCGGTATCGCGAAAGCAATACACGATATTGGATTTTGTACAAATTTTCCTCAACCATTTTAAAAAAATCGTCGATGCCGGCGAAATAACGATTGCCTTTCCAAAGCAATTCATATTGTTCGGGTGTGAGTTCGGCTATGGGTTTATGGATGGGAAAATGAAATTTATGTGCATTGCGGATGAGAGCTTCGTTCCATTCTTTCATTTTCTCACCCCGCCAGCAGGCAATGGCCCCTTCATACACACTTAACTGTTTATCGGGTATGACCAGGTCGGGATCAATGCCCAGCACGTGGCCAAAACCTTCGCAAACCGGACAAGCACCATAGGGACTGTTGTAGGAAAATAGCTGGGGCACAGGATCTTCAAACCGAATCCCGTCCATCTCGAACCGATTGGAAAAGGCATGCCAATGCTGCCGGTTTACCTCTACCCAGCATGCACCTTCAGCTTCATAAAATGCCGTTTGCACGCTGTCGGCTAGCCGATGGCGGGCATCATCTTCTTGCAACGATTCGTTTACCACCAGCCGGTCAATCAACACATACACATCCCCATTCGGCAGTTTTTTGTCCAGCCATTCTTCGATGCGCAGGATCTCCCGCTGGTCATCCTTTGCGACATATAAGCGGGAAAATCCTTTTTGCAACAGAATTTGCAGTTCCTGGGGCTGAGAGTAACCATCACGCAGGCGAAAGGGTATGCCAATGACCACCTGTGATCCTGCAGGTAGTTGCAGGATAAAATCCACCACGTCGCTCACCTGATAGCGTTTCACTTCTTTGCCTGAAATGGGGGAAAAAGTCTTTCCGATGCGCGCAAAGAGCAGGCGCAGGAAATCATATAATTCTGTAAGTGAGCCCACGGTGGAACGCGGCGTACGGGTAATAACCTTTTGCTCGATGGCAATGGCTGGGCAAATGCCCTTGATGACATCCACATCGGGTTTATCCATCCGCGTAAGGAACTGGCGGGCATAGGCACTCAGGCTTTCGGCATAGCGGCGCTGCCCTTCTGCGTAGAGGGTATCGATGGTAAGGGAAGATTTCCCTGAGCCCGACACGCCGGTGACCACAATAAACCGATTCCTGGGAAAGGCCACCGTAATATTTTTCAGGTTGTGCACCCGGGCTCCTTTTACCAAAATAGCCTTGCGGGTATCCCATTGCCCGTCGAATAAGGAGGGCTGATGATCCAGCGTTGCCGTGTTCTCTGTCTGTTTGCGAGCCATCATGTAAAACTACAGATCATTCATAACCTGCAAACAGATTGACAATTTTTTGACCCGTTTGGTTGCATGCCAGGCCCACGACCTTAGCC
>JADGHY010000167.1 GCA_019683625.1 Thermoflavifilum sp.
ATCCAGATCCGTTCCGGCAAAATTTATATTCCCGATTTGCAAAAATTAAAAGACCTGAAGTATTAAAGATCATACCCTAATGATGTGGATTTGATTACAATCATTCTGCTGGGCTGTGTAATAATTTTTTCCCATGGCCTTAGGAAAGGTGCATGGTGAAACATCCATTGTTAAAGCCGGGTGCAAGACATGTTATGCTCATCGGCTCAACTGCAGCATCCGGAAATGAAGAGCTCTTTTTTAAGCATTCGCAATAACAATTAATAATACCGCCGGGTCACCAAATATTGTTGTACATAATCGGCAATGCCTTCTTCCAGAGAAGAGAAAGCATCCTGATATCCTGCGCGGCGCAATTTATCCATACGTGCTTCGGTGAAATATTGATAGGTGTTGCGGATATCTTCCGGGATGGGAATGTATTGGATCTGAACAGGCTTGCCCACGGCATCGAATGTGGCTTTCACCAGATCATAAAATGTGCGGGCTTTGCCGGTACCTGCGTTGTAAATGCCCGATGGTGGCAGATGTTGCATGCACCAAACACAAATTTTTAAAATGTCTTTCACGTAAATAAAATCGCGCAGTTGTTCGCCATCACGATATTCCGGGCGATGGGATTGGAACAGGCGCACGATGCCGCTTTCCTGAATCTGCCGATAAGCGTGCCAGATCACACTGGCCATGCGGCCCTTGTGATATTCGTTTGGGCCATAGACATTAAAGAATTTCAATCCGTACCAGTAAGGCGGAGTGGCGGTTTGCGACAGCACCCATAAGTCGAACTGCTGTTTTGACCAGCCGTAAGGATTCAGGGGTTTTAACTCTGGGATGCGGGCATGATCGTCGTCATAGCCCTTGCTGCCATCGCCGTAAGTAGCAGCTGAAGAAGCATACAGAAAAGGAATTTGGCGTTGCACGGCGTAGGTCCATAGCTGCTGGGAGTATTGTACATTCAGGCGGTCGAAGATAGCCCGGTTAAACTCTGTGGTATCGGTGCGTGCGCCAATATGGAAGATGAAGCGGATAGGCTGTTCCCAACCTTCGTGCGCCAGCCAATCCAGCAGCTGCTCCCGATCTATGCGCTGAAGATATTTTTTGTGCTCGAGGTTTTTCCATTTATCGGGTCTGGAAAAATCATCACTCACAATAAGTTGTTCATAGCCTTGTTCATTTAAATATTTCACCAGGCAGCTGCCGATAAAGCCTGCAGCGCCTGTTACCAGGATTACGTCTTTAGGGTCGGGCGTCCAGGTTGGGGTAGAGGAGGTTTGCAAAACATCGGTTGACATGTAGCAGAAATTTATGATTTAAACCAAATGGATATCGGGTGTTTCCGTTTCCATACAACGGGCGATTGCTTCTTCGTAGTCTTGAGCCCATTCGGGGATCTTGCCCCAGGGCTGTCCGTCGATGAAAACCTGCTGATCGGCACGCACCTGGCCCAGCAGGCGATGTGGGAAATAGGCCACGGTATCCAGGAAAGCCTGTTCCTGGTCAGGCGCCACACTCACCACCACCCGGCTCTGCGACTCGCCAAACCAAAAAGCATCTTTGCGAATCTGGGGATCGGCATACGCCTCAAAGCCCAGACCTCCGGCCATGGCCGATTCCAATAAGGCTATCCACAGCCCTCCCTCGCTAACATCGTGTGCCGATCGGATCAGTTTGCCCCTGATGAGTTGTTGCAGCAGCTGGTGCAAGTGCAGTTCTTCCTGCAAATCAAAATGCGGACAATTGCTATATCGGATTTTTTTCAGGGCATACACATAGGCTGTGCAGCCCACATCATTTCTGGAAGCTCCCAGCAAATAAAGTTTATCACCGGGCTGTTTCACATGAAGGGTCATCATTTCTTCGCGCGACTCCAGCAGGCCCAGCATGCCGATGACAGGTGTCGGATAAATGGGCCCTTCGGGCGATTGGTTGTAAAAGCTCACGTTGCCGCCGGTGACGGGGGTCTGGAAAGCCTCACAGGCGCTGCGCATGCCTTGAATGGCCTGCACAAATTGGTAATACACTTCGGGATCGTAAGGATTGCCAAAGTTCAAACAGTTGGTGATCGCCAGCGGTTTACCGCCGCTGCAGACAATGTTCCGGGCCGCTTCGGCCACCGCAATCTGTGTGCCCTTGTAAGGGTCGGCAAACACATAGAGGCTGTTGCAATCTGTTGTGAGGGCTAACAATTTGGAAGTAGGTTTAGCCCAGACCAGGGCCGCATCGGTGGGTGCGTAGGCTGAGAGATTGGCTGTGCCCACCAGCCGATCGTATTGTTCGTAAATCCATTTTTTCGAGGCGATGCTGGGCAGTTGAGTTAATGCTTTTGCCAACTTAGGCAGCTCTTCTTCAGGAGGTTCCGGCAAATCATGCAGTTGGAAAGCCTGACAGGCATCCAGGTAAGAAGGCCTACGGTAAGCACGTTCATACACCGGGGCACCGCCGCCCACCACCAAGCTATCGGCAGGCAAAGCGGCCTCCAGCACGCCCTGATAATAAAACTGCAATTGCGGTTCGCGGGTCACCTCCCCAATCTGCACGCAATGCAGGTCCCATTTTTCAAAAATTTTCTTCACTTCCTGCTCCCGACCTTTTTTTACCACCAACAGCATACGCTCCTGGCTTTCGCTGATGAGGATTTCCCAGGCTTTCATACCCGGCTGGCGCGTGGGCACCTGCGAGAGGTCTATGCGCATGCCATGCCGGCCTTTGGCGCTCATCTCGGCAGTGGAACAGGTAATGCCTGCTGCACCCATGTCCTGCATGCCAATGAGTGCGCCGGTGGCTGCTGCTTCCAGGCAAGCTTCCAGCAATTTTTTTTCCTGAAAAGGGTCGCCCACCTGCACGGCCGGCAAGTCTTCCACGCTCTCTTCGGTGATATTGGCCGAAGCAAATGCTGCTCCGCCGATACCATCTTTACCGGTTTCAGAGCCCACGATCATCACGGGATTTCCTTCGCCCGTGGCTATTGCTGATATGGTGTGACCTATTTTCACCAGGCCCACACTCATGGCATTTACCAGAGGATTGGTGTGATAGCAGGCGTCGAAATAAACTTCGCCCCCCACAGTGGCCACTCCCAGGCAGTTGCCATAATGTCCGATACCGGCTACCACACCTTGCAGCAGATGCCGGGTACGGGCTTCACGGAGATCGCCAAAACGGAGGGAATTCAGCGCTGCGATAGGGCGTGCCCCCATGGTGAAAATATCGCGGTGGATGCCACCCACTCCGGTAGCTGCTCCTTGAAAAGGCTCAATAGCCGAAGGATGGTTATGAGATTCAATTTTAAACACACAGGCATAACCCTCGCCAATATCCACCAGTCCGGCATTTTCTTCCCCTGCTTTGGCCAGCAGGCTTCCCCCTTCCCGGGGTAAGGTTTTTAACCAGCGAATAGAGTTTTTGTAGCTGCAATGCTCGCTCCACATCACCGAAAACATGCTCAATTCGGTGAAATTGGGCTTTCGCCCCAGCAGCTGCTCAATACGGGCAAATTCTTCGGCTGTCAACCCCAGTTGAAGCGCTGTTTCAACAGTAATTTCCTGCATAATTCATGGCAATAAATCCCAACGTTTGGGGAATGTTGCGCAAAAATAAGAGAATAAACTTACCTTGGCCATCCATTAAAGCTTATCAGGCTGCATGAGCTGGACGATATTGCTGGGGGCAATATATTTGATTTTGGCCTGCTGGTGGATAAGCCACTGGAAGCATCTTCGTCCGCCTGGCCTCTCTACCCTGGCACTGATCGGGCTTTTTCTTTCACGTGTGGCCATGAGCTGGGGCTACGGGTGGCTGCATCATCGGTACTATCCGGGGTTTAACGATTCCTGGAAAAATTTTCAGCAGGCAGTGGAACTTGCCCACTGGTGGTATCGCGATCCACAGGGGTTGGAGGAATACCTTCGCGGGCGGCTGCATTATCTCCTCTATCTGGATTTCCTGGGGGTCTACCACACCTTTTGGCAAAGCAGCGGCCATTACGTGATGCTGGGCTTGCAGCTGATTTTCAACCTGTTTTCAGGTTCATCTTATTACATAAACTGTATTTTTTTCAGCTTGCTTACCCTGCCGGGTTGGCTGCGTTACATGGAGTTATACCGGCTTACCATAGGCATGTCAACCCCCGCATCGTTGCTGTGGTTTCATTTCCCTTCCATATGGTTTTGGTTCAGCGGCATGCATAAAGATGCTTTGCTGTTGATGGGTTTAGCTTTTCTGGGCTATCACACCTATCGTTTGCTCCAGAAGCTATCTGTGGGCCGGGTGGCAACGGGTATGCTGCTTTCCGATGGCAGCTGGATAATGCTGAGCCTAATCGGCATATTGTTGCTGAAGAATTTTTTGCTGCTCATGCTCTTACCTGCCTGGCTGGCCTGGATTACTGCTGCGGTGGTGAAGCAGAAATGGCCTGCCCTCGGGAAGCGGTTTTCTCCGGCGAAAATATTCACATGGGGGTTCATAGGTTGGCTGGTGCTTGGTTTAGGGATCAGTTGGGCTTTTCACCTCCATCCCTTGCAGGTTGTGGCGGAGCGGCAGGAAGCTTTCTATCGGGTGGGAGTTGAGCTGGGCGCCCATTCTGTGTTGCCGCCATTAGCGTTTCAGCCCGATGGCATCGATGCGCTTCGGGTGTTGCCCGCAGCCTTGTGGCGGGTGGTGGTTTTGCCCAATCCTTCCACTCAGCACGTCTGGCTGCAGGTTTTGGTGCAACTCAACAATGTTTTATGGATTGTGCTGTTGACCCTGAGCCTGATATGGCGAAGCAATTCCATATCACAAATCCATCCCTGGCTCCTGCTCAGCTACTGGCTGGCATTAGCCTACCTGCTGCTCATTGGCTATACCGTGTGTATTGCCGGAGCCATGGTACGCTATCGGGCACTGGCAGAATTTTTTCTCCTGGCGCCGAGCATACAAATTCTTTATCATAAACACATTAAAAAAAATAAAATCTTTTATTTTAGCGGCGGATAATCTCATGCTAATAAGGTTTATGGGCTAATAAATTTTATTT
>JADGHY010000168.1 GCA_019683625.1 Thermoflavifilum sp.
TATTCGGGAAGCTTTAATTGCGAAATATTTATTTTACTATCATCCTTTTTTTGAACAATATCGCGATAAGATTATTGAATTACCCAACAGCGAATACCATTTTTTACTTCCCGATGATGAAAAAGATCATAAGGCGGTAACGCTTGAAGGCGGTGATATTATGATGGTGAGCGCCGATCATGTATTGATCGGATGCAGTGAACGTACAACCACGTATGCAGCTAACCAGCTCACCAAATTATTATTTGAAAAAAACCTGGTTTCCAAAGCCACAGTGATTAAAATTCCGCCTAAGCGGCAGTTCATGCATATTGATACTATTTTCACACAAGTGAAAAAAGATACCTGGGTGTTGCTGGGATCGCTGTCACGTGAAGGAGAAGAACAAGAGAAAAAAGAAATCTTGGAAAGCCTTCTGGATACCCGCATAAGTGATCAGCTCACCATTCTGCAGTTTACGCGGGGCAGAGAAGATCGGCCTATTCATTTCGATTATTTGGAAGATTTGCTGGACGATATCAGCCAGAATGATTTGCGATGCACCTCTCCCACCCGTTTCATTTATTCAGGCAATAATGAATTTCCTTATGGAGATCGTGAACAGTGGACGGATTCCTGCAATGTGCTCGCCATCCGGGAAGGCGTTGTGTTAGGATATGATCGGAATACCCGTACGGCTGAGGCTTTCCAGCAGGCAGGTTTTCAGGTGATTTGTGCTGCCCAGCTCATAGAAGCTTTTGAACAAAATACTCTGCATCCCGATAAAATACAGGACACCTTGATTTTGATCCCTTCTGCCGAATTATCACGTGCTCGCGGAGGACCGCATTGCATGAGCATGCCTTTGCTGAGGGAATCTATTTGATAAGCTCAAATCAGCTTTTATCATGGCTGCCTTCACTTCCCGCATCCTGATGATCAGACCGGCCTGCTTTGGCTTTAACCCGCAAACAGCTGCAAGCAATGCATTTCAGAAAAATCCGGGCATCGCTGATGCCGATATCCAAAGACTTGCCTTGCGCGAATTTGATGATATGGTAGCGCTGCTCCATCGGGCTGGCATTCAGGTAGAAGTCATTGCCGACACCCCTGAGCCTTGTAAACCCGATGCCGTTTTCCCGAATAACTGGATCAGTTTTCATGAGCAGGGAGAAGTGGTTATTTATCCCATGATGGCTGTTAACCGCAGGCTGGAAAAGCGAAAAGATATGCTGGAATTATTAAAGCAAAGAGGCTATCAGATCACCAAACTGATCGACCTCAGTGCGTATGAAACGCAGGGAAAATTTCTGGAAGGAACAGGAAGCATGGTCTTGGATCGCAGCAACGGCATCATCTATGCCTGCCTATCCGACCGCACCGACGCAGATCTGCTGCAAATCATAGCCCATACCTTTTCTTATCAACAGGTTAGCTTTCATGCAAGCGACGAACAGCATCACCCAATTTATCATACTAACGTGATGATGGCTATCGGAAATCAACTGGCTGTCGTTTGTGCTGAAGCAATCAAGGATGAACAGGAAAAACAATATGTGATGGAGCGGTTGCATGCCCATCATCAGATGGTGGTGGAGATTACCATGGCGCAAATGCATCAATATGCAGGAAATGTATTGTACTTGGTGAATCAGCAAGCAGAACCTGTGATTGTGATGAGTGCAACAGCTTACTCATCCTTAACCGCTATTCAACGCAAACAACTGGAGTCGTGCGGTCAACTTGTGCTTCCGCATATTCCTGTGATTGAACAAACGGGTGGAGGAAGTGTGCGTTGCATGATCGCCGAATTATTCCTGCCTTATCATCGGCCAGCTGCATAGCCTCGTTTATTTCTCCTGCTTCCAAGCTTGCTGATAATTTTCCTACCTTTAGGCAATCATTCACCCTGAAGACGCTATAAATTTGCATTCATGGAAAACAGGCAATATCAGTTAGGCATGATTGGCCTGGGCACAATGGGAAGGAATTTGTTGCTGAATCTGGCCGATCATGGATATCATGTGCTTGGATTTGATCAGGATCCCACGAAGGTTCAGTTGTTAAACAACAGCTCATCTGCAGCAGGAAGCGTGAAAGGCGTTGGCGATGTGCAGGAGATGATTCGCCTGCTGGAAACACCCCGGAAAATTATGATGCTGGTGCCCGCAGGCAAACCCGTGGATGCCGTCACGGATGAACTGCTTCCGCTGCTTGCCCCGGGTGATATCCTGATCGACGGCGGAAATTCATTTTATTGCGATACCCAACGCCGGATTGAAAAATGTGCTGCTCAACAGATTCATTTCATGGGCATAGGCATTTCCGGTGGAGAAAAGGGAGCCCGTTACGGACCCAGCATCATGCCGGGAGGCGATGAAGCGGCCTATGAAGCCTTGAAACCCATGCTGGAAGCTGTTGCTGCTAAGGTAAACGGCTCTCCCTGCGTGGCCTATCTGGGTAAAGGCGCAGCAGGGCATTTTGTGAAAATGGTGCACAACGGCATTGAATATGCCATCATGCAGATGATTAGCGAAACCTACTGGATTTTCCGGGATGCCCTGAAACTGCAGCCGGAAGCCCTTCACGAGATTTATCATCGCTGGAACCAGGGGCCCATGCAATCTTTTTTGCTGGAAATCACGGCAAAAATTTTCCAGCAAAAGGATAGTTTCTCGGATCATTGGTTAATTGATATGATCGATGATCATGCCGAAGCCAAGGGTACCGGCAAGTGGACATCCCAGCAGGCCATGGACCTGCATGTACCGGTGAATGTGATTGATACGGCCGTGGCCATGCGCGATTTGTCTGGCTTTGCCGAGGAACGCAAGCGGGCAGCGGGCCTTTACCATCCCGATCGGCGGCGTTTGTCGGACAGCAGCCTCGTGGCCGAACATCTTCACGACGCGCTCTATTTCGGCACCATCGTCTGCTACGCTCAGGGATTGGCTATGCTGCACCGAGGCTCACATGAGCTGGATATGCAGATTCCGCTCTACGAAGTGGTGCGCATCTGGCGCGGCGGATGCATCATCCGTTCGGCCTTGCTGGATCGTTTTTATACCATTTACCAACAGGATCCGGAATTACCGAATCTGTTGCTGCACCCAGAGATAGCCGACCTGCTGATGAAATTAGAACATAACACACGCCAGATTCTTTCCATTGCCTTGCTGGGAGGATATACACTCCCAGGATTGGTGAGCGCTTTGAGTTATTTTGATGCCTACCGAAGTGAGCGCCTGCCTGCCAATCTCATTCAGGCCCAGCGTGACTTTTTCGGTGCCCACACCTATCGCAGAATAGATCGGGAAGGCATATTTCATACCGAATGGGAGGATGCAAACACCTGACAACTTTTTAGAATTACGCTTATGAGCACACATCAAAAACCGGCACCAGCCATATTCTTCATCCTGGGAGGAAGTGGTGATCTTACTTATCGCAAACTCATTCCTGCCCTCTATAATCTGTATTTAGATGATTGGATGCCAGAGCAATTTTTTATCGTAGGCATTGGACGAACTGCATTCAGCAATGAGAAATACAAAGCCCATCTGTTAGAGGGCATTCATAAATTTTCCCGAAAACGAAATGATAAAAGCAACGACTGGCAATCGTTTAGCGAGCATATCGAATATCTGCAGATGGATGTGGAAGATCATCAGGCTTATGCCAAAATTTCAAAGATCGTAAAAGAAAAAGAGAAAGCTTTTGGCACACATCCTAATGTCATTTTCTATCTGGCCGTAGCTCCCCAGCTGGTGCCCGATATTGCGCGTCATCTGGGCGGGCTAAATATTTGTGCTGATCAGAAATGTTGCCGCATTGTGGTGGAAAAACCTTTCGGACATGATTTGCAAAGTGCACACGAACTGAATCAACTGCTGCAAAGCATGTTCGATGAAAGCCAGATTTATCGCATTGATCATTACTTAGGTAAGGAAACCGTGCAGAATATTCTGGCTTTTCGTTTTGCCAATGCCATGTTTGAACCCATCTGGAATCGCAATTATATTGACCATATCCAGATTACCGCAGCGGAAAGTGTGGGATTAGAAGGCCGCAACAGCTATTATGAAAAAGCCGGTGCCCTGCGCGACATGGTGCAGAATCATATCCTGCAGCTGCTTTGCATGATTGCCATGGAAGCTCCTGTATCATTTGACGCCAATGAAATCCGGAATAAAAAAGTGGATGTGTTGAATGCCATCCGCAAAATCCGCAAGGAAGAAGTGCAGGATTATGCGGTGCGCGGGCAATATGGCCCCGGATGGGTCAAAGGCCAGAAAGTAGTGGGTTACCGGCAGGAAAAAGGTGTGGATCCGGAATCGCCCGTGGAAACTTTTGCAGCCGTGAAATTTTATGTAGACAACTGGCGCTGGCAAGGTGTTCCGTTTTATGTGCGCACAGGAAAATATTTGCATGAAAAAACCACCATCATCGTGTTGCAGTTCAGGCCAGCCCCACACTATGCTTTTCCGCCCGAAGCCGCTGAAACCTGGCGCCCTAACCGCCTTACCATCAGCATTCAGCCCAACATGGATATTCGCATCCGCTTTCAGGCCAAACGTCCCGGACAAAAGATGACCTTGAGCCCGGTTGACATGATCTTCAATTACGAGGAAGCCTACGAAGATCATTCACCGGAAGCTTACGAAACCTTGTTGCTCGACATCATGGAAGGCGATGCTACTTTGTTCATGCGTGCCGACCAGGTGGAGGCTGCCTGGAGAGTGATCATGCCCATCCTGGAAGCCTGGCAAAATCGGCCGCCGGTTGATTTCCCTAACTATGCCCCCGGCACCTGGGGACCAGAAGATGCGGAAGCCCTCATTGCCAGAGATGGACATAACTGGATTACCCTCCCACCCCTGCATCAGGAGCATGAAAGTTAATCGCAGGCCAAATCCATTATAGTTTTTTAAAAAGAAAACACATGTACATTCATATAGCCGATGACCTGAACGATCTGAGCCGAAAATATGCATACTGGCTAATAGAACATATCCGCTATAC
>JADGHY010000169.1 GCA_019683625.1 Thermoflavifilum sp.
GGCACCTGCCCAGTGAAACAGATAAGTGTAACAATGATACTGCCGAATGTTGCGAAATTCCCACAACCCTGCATCGGGTTCATCCATAACGGCCTCGATTTTATGTAAAATATTGCTTACCCATTGGGCTGCATTAACCCTTGCCCGATACTTGATCCGATTATCTACATACAAGGGCAGCAATGAAACCAATATTTGTCCGTAAGTATCATTCTGCACCTGTTCGGCCGCCTGATTACCAATGCGCACAGGTTTATTGCCCAAATACCCTTCCAGATCTATTTCTCTTTCGGGTAAATAGGATTCCCCGGTTATGCTATACAAAGGTTGAAAACGTTCTCTGCTGGAGACAGCAATGTTTTCAAAGAAATGAAAATAACGTTCTAATTCCTCAAAGTGTCCGATATGGTTAAAAGCCTGAAGAATATAATAAGCATCCCTGAGCCAGCAATAGCGATAATCCCAGGTGCGGCCACTGCCGTTGGCCTCGGGTAAACTGGTGGTGCTTGCTGCAATAATAGCACCCGTATCTTCAAACTGATGAATTTTCAAAGCCAGGGATGAACGAATCACTTCCTCCTGATAAATGTTTTCAATACCCGTTGTCTGAATCCATTGCCGCCAGTATTCGATGGTTTTTTCCAGAAAATAATCGGCTGTATGTTGCAGGGGGGCTTCGAGGGGTGAACCATAGGTAAGCACCAGATATTTGTTTTCATTCAACACAAAATGCTTGTTTTCATCAATATAAGTGAGTGGCACATCAGTGGTCAATCGCACGGGATCACTTAATCCATGATATTCCATGTGATTGCTGCCTTTGTAAGGGTGCAGGGTGATCTGCCCGTAATTCCCCACAGGCCTGCAAGTTACTTTGATCAATGGGCGGCCTTCCAGCAGTTCAATTTTCCGGATGAGCATTAAGGGCTTGAAATATCTTTCATACTGCACAAACCGGGGGGCTAAATCAATGACGCGATACCGCCCCTGTGCACAGCTGATTTCAGTAACCAGCACGTTGGTATTGTCAATATAATATTGGCGGGAAGTATATTCTCCCTGAGGACGAATAGAAAATTCGCCTCCCTTTGATTTATCGAGCAGCCCACCGAAAATAAAACTGCTATCGAATCTGGGCCAGCACAGCCATTCGATGTTGGTATTCAGATGTACGTGAGCGATATACGAACAATTGCCAATGATACCGGTTTCATAAGTATGTCGGGCCATAAGCGGAAAAGGTTTCAACAGATCTCAGCTAAAAACGCAAAACTAATAAGGTTCTGATATGAACGGGTATGCCCGCATAGAAAAAGATTGACAAAGCTCATACAGGCAGGCGGTGATAAAAAGTTAATTTTGCATAAAATGCATTCCCGATGAGCAAGCACGGAAGAGTACTGGTGGCCATGAGCGGCGGAGTGGATAGCACGGTAACGGCCTTGATGTTGCACGACCAGGGCTATGAAGTGGTGGGCGTGACCATGAAAACATGGGATTATGCCACTTCCGGCAGCAGCAAAAAGGAAACCGGATGCTGTAATCTGGATTCATTTAATGATGCTCGTGCTGCAGCTGTGCAACATGGCTTTCCTCATTACATCATTGATATCCGGGAAGAATTCGGCCATTTTGTAATTGACAATTTCATTGAAGAATATCTGGCCGGCCGGACGCCCAATCCCTGTGTCCTCTGCAATACCCATATTAAATGGGAAGCCTTGCTGCGAAGGGCCGACGCCTTGCATTGCGATTATATTGCCACAGGGCATTATGTGAACCTGAAGCAGGAAAACGGTCGGTATTTTGTGTCTAAGGGAATTGACGAAAATAAAGATCAAAGCTATGTGATGTGGGGGCTCAGCCAGGCCTGCCTGAGTCGTACCCTTTTTCCCTTGGGGAAATACCGGAAAGCGGAAATCCGGGAAATGGCCCTTTCCTATGGTTATCCGGAGCTGGCCCGCAAAAGTGAAAGCTATGAAATATGCTTCATTCCGGATAATGACTACCGCGGCTTTTTAAAGCGGAAGGTTCAGGATCTGGAAAACCGAACCCGCGGCGGAAAGTTCGTCTGGCAAGATGGTTCCGAAGTGGGCACCCATGAAGGATATCCGTTTTACACAGTGGGGCAGCGTAAAGGGCTGGGTGTGGCCATGGGAAAACCCGTGTATGTAACAGATATTCTGCCCGAAACCAATACCGTGGTGCTGGGCGAAGAACAAGATTTGTATCGGCCGGCCATGGAAGTATATAAGCTGAACTGGTTGAAATATCCTGATCTTCCCAAAGATCTTCGGGCAACGATTAAAGTGCGCTACCGCGACCCCGGTACCCCAGGTATATTGCATGCCAATACAGATCCGCTCCTTGTCAGATTCGACAAGCCCGTGAAAGGAATTGCGCCGGGGCAATCGGCCGTTTTTTATGAAGGCAATGACGTGATCGGCGGCGGCATCATCTTGAAAAGTTTAAAGCTATAATCTGCTATTCATGTTCAGTAAGCCTTCATCTTGCTGTGCTTTAGCAATGGCCGGCCTGTTGTTGAGCCTGGGAGCCTGCCATAAAACCAGCCTTTCCCCGCCACCCGACGCCGGATATGCTTTTTTCCCCATTTACGTGGGCATGGAAAGGCATTATTGGCTGGATTCCATTATCTATCGTGATTTTGATGGAACGATAGACACTGAACATTATGAGGCCTGGGATCGGGTTGATACCTCGTATCTGAATGATTCCGGACAGCAGGTATTTCGTATCCTCCGCATGCTGCGACCCGTCGGCATTCAACAATGGTTGCCAGCCTTGACTATAGAAATCACCTGGTTGCCCCAACGGATGGAATGGCTGGAAGATAACCTTCGATATATTAAACTTATTTTTCCCGTTGCAGAAGGCAAATCCTGGTCGGGCAATGCATATCTGGAAACCAATCTGAATCCTGACCTGCAATACCTGAATGGCTGGGTGTATGCGTATCAGGATGTGAATAAGCCTGCCAACATAGACACCCTGCATTTCGATTCCACCCTCACGGTCCGAGAGGCCAATGATTCGCTCAACAGCCCTTCTTATGCCTTTCGTACCTATAGCCTGGAGCAATATGCCCGGGGCGTTGGCCTGGTGTATCGGCACTTCATCCACTGGGAGCAACAATGTGCTTCCTATGATCCACAAGGAAATTGCCAGGCGCTGAAGCCCCGAAAAGGGATAGAAGTGAGGCTCTGGCTGAAAGACACACTTTAGCGTGCCTTCAGCAAAGCCACATACAGGGCATCACCCCCGGAAGCATATCCGGCAATCAGCCGGCTATCTATAAGTTGAAGACCATCAGCCTGCAGGGCAGCTACCACGTCTTCATTTTCAGGTTTGAACACCGAACAGGTGATATAAGCCAAGTAACCTCCCGGCTCCAGATATTTTGTTGCCTGGCGAAGAATCGCCAGTTGACTCTGTTGAAAGTCGGTAAGTTGTTCCGGCAGAAAGAAATGCAATTGTTCCGGTGTCCGGGCCCAGGTGCCGCTGCCGGTACAGGGCACATCGGCCAGAATGAGCTGAAACCGCATGCGGCCCATGATGCGTTTCAGTTCTGTTTCACGACGCACATCCACCGGGACCGCCGTATATTTTTTTAATCCCGCCAGTTGAAACCGTTTGCTTAGGTTTGTTAAAATACTTGCCCGAATATCGGTTACTACCAGCCGCCCGATAGAAAGATAATCGTACAGGTAAATGGATTTCCCTCCGCTACCCGCACAACAATCCCAGATGTTCCAGCATTTGCCGGGTTGAAGCTGTTGCAGATATTTGACAAGATAAGCCATCACTTGTTGCGAAGCATAATCCTGCACCACGTAGTCTATTCCTTCCATGGCCGGCAAATGATGTTTCAGGTCGAGGCCGGCAGGAAAAGCCAGGATATTTTCTTCCAATTTCCTCATCGGCAAATCCAGAGTGGTGAACACTCGTTCATGACCCGGTCTGATGCGCACAAACACCTCGGGCTGTTGCAAATAACTTAAAGCAAACGCACGTGCATCTAAGGAAGCGCTGAGCAGCCACTGCCAGGGAAAGATCTCTTCCACCCGGAAATCCGGAAACCATGAAGCCCGATCAATTGGCTCGGGACGGCTACAGGCTTCCATCCATGCTGGCAGCAACACCTGTATCAGGGGGGCAGGATCTTTTTCACATACCAGAAAGCCAATCAACATCTTCTCAGCAGCTGTCCTGCCCGGGAAACTATGTCCCAGCCGGAAATAGTCATACAGAAGTGCCGTGATAAAATGCCGGTCACGCGCACCGAGCTGGGGATGTTGGCGGAATTTATGTTTCAAAAAACGATGCAAGGGCATTTCGCCCGTATAAGCTTGAAGCCATTCCAGCGCCCGTTGCAGATATCCATGGATGAGAGCAGCAGAAAGATGTCCCATGGCAGGGCTATAATTCCAGCAAGGTTTTCACGGGGTCTTTACCAAATAGCAGTTGCGCCGGATTCTCCAGTAATTCTTTTACCCGTACCAGGAAACTCACCGATTCCCGGCCATCGATGAGGCGGTGATCATAGCTCAAAGCCACATACATCATGGGGCGGACAACAATCTGCCCGTTTATAACCACGGGACGTTCCTGAATTTTATGCATGCCTAAAATTGCGGCCTGTGGCAGATTAAGCAAGGGGGTGCTCATCAGTGAGCCAAACACCCCTCCGTTGGTGATGGTGAAAGTACCTCCGGTCATTTCCTCCAGGCTAAGCTTGCCTTCCCGGGCCTTGGTGGCCAACTCCAATACTTTTTTTTCGATTTCGGCCATGGACAAGCTTTCGGCGTTGCGGATCACGGGCACTACCAGGCCACGCGGCGTGCTCACGGCAATGGATATATCGCAATATTCATGATAAACAATATCGTCGCCCTCAATATAAGCATTTACAGCAGGCCATTCCTGCAGGGCATAGCAACAGGCTTTGGTGAAAAAGCTCATGAATCCGAGGCTAACGCCATG
>JADGHY010000170.1 GCA_019683625.1 Thermoflavifilum sp.
ATTCATTCCCTTTGATCCGCAGCGTGACCGGCTTCAGGACAGGCCTAAGGGTTCTTTGCTTATTGAAATTCAACCCTTTCTGGTGATTACCGGTAACCAATATATTTTGCTGGATACCGGATTGCAAATAGCAAACAAGGGAGAATTGTTGTTATATGATTTGCTGAAACAAAATGGTATTACTCCCGATCAGATTACGCACGTGTTGCTGAGTCATTTGCATAAAGATCATGCGGGTGGCATCTGTAGCCGGCATCCAGATGGAACATATCGTTTAAATTTTCCGCAAGCAAAGTATTATGTGCATGAAGATGAATTAAAATATGCCCTTTCTCACGCCCAGCATAGCTATGCAGAGACGGGAGCAGACATAGGGTCATCCTATGATGAGGAAGAATTTGAATTATTGTTTCAGTCAGACCAGGTTGTGCTGTTGCACGATGAAGGGCATATTGATCACCATATCCGTTATCAGCTCAGCGGTGGGCATTGCCCTTATCACGTAGTATTCTGGATATACGACCAGGATGAAATCATTTTCTTTGGCGGAGATGTGGCTCCACAATATTTACAGATGAAAACGCGCTATGTGGCCAAATATGATTATGATGGCAAAAGAAGCATGGAATTAAGGCAACATTATGCCGAGCTGGGCAGGCGCGAAGGATGGACGTTCTTATTTTACCACGATGTGCAAAGACCCGTCATGCATTTAGCCTGACTAATTGGATGGGTTGTTTTCATCCTCCAGTTGAACCTGCTCGGGTGAAGAAATAATCATCTCAGGTTGATTGTGGAATAATATAATTTTTCCCGTGACACATACTTGTTTGTTTTTAAAATATTTTTCGGGTGCTTCGGGAAAATGTTTTCGATCATCACCCCAGATGATTACCGTGAAAGTTTCATCGGGATGAGGATACCGGAAATTGAGGAAAGTGGGCTTACGTCGGGATATAGAATCAAAATAGGTGCTCGCAATCTTTCCACATACGGTGGCTTGTTGATTTACATAGTGTATCACATCTTGGTCAGTTATTTTGATTTGAGCCTGTCCCACTTGCAGGGTACAAAAGGCAACAGCCAGGCTTATGATCCATGTTTTCATGACGAGCCGTGTTTTATTTCAAAGATAGGATATAAGCTATGGATAGAGCATATTTCATCAAAAATTAAAACAGGCTTAACTGCTGGCCTGGTCTGCAGAAATGTGAACTATCCAGTTCCCAACGTTCATCATTGAAGCCATATCGTTTGTTGCCCTTGATAAATTGCTGACGGACAAGTTCGGCTACGGGTCCTTCTCCACGCATCCGCAGGCCCCAGCGGCTATCATTAACCTTGCCTCCATGCGATTGTTCGATCAGATGCCATACTTTATTTGCCCGATCAGGGAAATTTTTATACAGCCAGTCGTGGAATAATGTTTTAATAGCTCCGTTGAGCCGGATAAATGTGTAGGCAGAGAAGGTGGCGCCTGCTTCGGCAGCTGCTTTCATGATGGCTGGCATTTCGTGTTCATTCAATCCAGGAATCATGGGACCCAGCATTACCCCTGTGCGCACCCCCAACTGGCTCAATTCCCGAATGACCCTCAGCCTTTGCTGAGCCGTAGTGGTTCGGGGTTCCATTACCCGGCGTAAATTTTCCTGCAAAGAAGTGATGGACACCAGCACGCTCACCAGCCGATAGCGCGCCATGGCCTGCAGCACATCTTTGTCGTGCAGGATAAATGCGTTTTTGGTGATGATGCCCACCGGTTGTTTGAAGGCATAACAGATTTCCAGCAAACGGCGCGTGATCCGATAGCTTTGTTCGGCTGGCTGATAGCAATCGGTGTTTCCGCTTAGGGAAATAGGCCATCCTTCCCAGGATGGTTGCATGAGGAATTGTTCCAGCAATTCGGGTGCATTTACTTTCACAATAATGTTGCGTTCAAAATCGAGTCCGGCACTGTAACCCCAATATTCATGCGCATTTCGGGCATAACAATAAATGCACCCGTGTTCGCAGCCTTGATAGGGATTCATGCTGTATAGCATGCCTACATCCGGACTTTCCACGCGATGGACAAGCGTTTTGGCCTGCTGTTCTATATATCTTGTGCCCACATCCTTAATTTCCCACTCATCAATGGCCGTCGGTTCATCGCGGCTGAGCCGTTCTTTTTCAAAACGATTAGGGGTATTGAATTGCGCACCCCGTCCTTTGACATAATTGACATAATCCATAGCCTGAATTTTTAATCAAATAAACCCTGTGCAATCTTTTCGCCAGCTGTCTGCAGGGGAAAGCGGGTTATGAGTCGGAAGGCCTTGGCTTGGCTATCTTTTTTCCACAACCATAATTCCTGAAGCAAGCATCGGCCAGTACAGGATTTCTGCTGATATTCGGGCAAGGCTTTCTCATACTGCCAGGCTTTGAGCCTTGAAGCAAATAATACATAAGGGTCGGTAATAAAATGAGGTTTGGTGGCTAAACTTTTTAGCCATTTCTGCATGGGCCGGAATGATTTCACCAGGTCGGCCACGGTGGATTTGTTGCGAATGTTTAGGATGATGCTATGGCTAGGGATAAAGCCAAAGCCATCCAACTCCAGCACGAGGGCGGCTTGTTGAGCGGCAATGGCCCGAAAATAGGCCACAAACCGCTTTTCCTGCGTTTCCCACTGCCAGAAGTGGATGAGCCAGATCTGGATATCTGTGGCCAGAGCAAGATGCCGGTAGACCTGGCCAAAACGGAGTCGTTCTTCCTGAATACGTTCTGCCAGCGGGCCCTGCACCGGCGCCGTCAGCAAGTATTCTTTGGTATGCCATTGCTGGCCTGCATATTCCAGCTTATGCTCATCCTCCAGCACCATCCGATAGGGATATTTTGCTGTTTTCATGCAGGCAATTTACTAAAAATTTTAGCAAAAATCCAACACAATTTTTTAACACGACGGAAATAATTCCCTAACAGGAGGCATCGACTTTTGTTGCGAATAATGGTTTAAAATCTTTTCACACATGAAACAAATCTTTTACGCCATGATGCTGGGCTGCCTATGGATAAGCATGGCTTATTCGGCAGTTGCCCAGATAACCGTTACCGGGAGGGTGATAGATGAATCGGAAAGCAGACCCTTGCCGGGTGTAACTATCAAGGTGAAAGGAACATCGAAGGTTACCACCACAGATGATCAAGGCATTTTTAAGATGAATGTGCCTCCCGATGCAACGTTGGTGGCCAGCTATATTGGTTATCAAACGGCTACGATACAGATAGGCAACCAGACAGATTTACGCATAGCTATGGCCAAAAGCCAGCAGATGTTGAATGAGCTGGTGGTAACAGCGTTGGGCATCACCAAACAGGAAAAAGCCGTAGGCTATGCAGTGCAGGCGATATCGGGTCAAGCGCTCACTCAGGCTCCAGATCCTAATTTGATTAACAATCTCGATGGCAAAGTTGCCGGCGTGTATATCACCAACGGAGGCGCCGGCGTAGGTTCTACTTCAAGAATTGTGATTCGTGGAGAAAATTCTTTTTCCGGTACCAATCAACCGCTTTTTGTTGTGGATGGTGTACCTATTAACAATGAAACCTATTTCAACGATGCGATTGAAAACTCTTCCAATCAAGGCGTATGGGCTGAGGTGGATTGGGGAAATGGGGCAGCTGAATTTAATCCCTTTGATATTGAAAAGATTACTATCCTGAAAGGAGCATCTGCAGCTGCTTTGTATGGCTCTCGGGCAGCCAACGGAGCCGTAGTGATCACTACCAAAACGGGTAATTCAGAAAAAGGAAAGATAGGCGTGGATTTTTATACGGAAAGCAGTTTTGAAACTCCTTTAAAATTGCCCCGGCTTCAAAATGAATACGGGGCTGGAAACGGGAAAACACCTTATCGTTTTGTGGATGGCGCACAAAGTTTTGAAAATAATATTCCTAACTATGGATTAAAATTTGATCCCAATTTACTCGTCGATCAGTTTGATAGCCCGGCAGGGCCCTATCAGGCCGGCGATCTGTATGAACGCAGTTTGCATCCGCAGGATACCGTTACTCCCACACCATGGATAGGCCATGCAGATCATTTCAAAAAATTCTTGCAAACAGGTTTTACTACCACCAATAACATATCATTTGGTAGCAGCTCCGATCAAGGAAGTTTCAGGGTATCGTTCGGAAATCTTTATAATACCGGTATTCTTCCCCACACCAATCTCAGGAGAAATTCATTATCTATCAGAGCCAATCATCAGTATGGGAAAAAACTGACAACCGAGACATTCATTGATTTCATCAACAGCAATAGTGACAACAGGCCGAATATTGGCTATGGATCTGAAAGCGTGATGTATACTTTTTTTGGTGTATATGGAATGCCTATTAACATCGATATCAACTCCTTAAAAAATAAATGGTGGCAGATAGGCCAGACCGGGATCCAGCAATTCAGGTATTGGAAGAATCATGATAATCCCTACGTCACTTTGTATGAAAATGTGAATACATTTAATAAAAATAGGGTACTCGGCTATGTGCTTGCAAGATATCAGTTTACACCAGAACTGAATTTGATGATCAGAACAGGAGCTGATGTCTATGATGATCATCGGGAAGGCCATCGTGCATTTAGTACGGTTCGTTTCCCGAGCGGAGGCTTCAGAACAGATAACGTAAGTTATTTCGAAAATAATACGGATTTCTTATTGAATTACGCCAAGTCATTCAATCCAAAATTTTCTACACATATTTCAGCTGGTGGTAACCGTTTTATGCAGAATCTTTCTTATACAAGGGATATTGCCAACGCTCTTATCACGCCAGGGCTCTATAATTTTTCCAACGCACAAAATCAACTTCCTACTGAATATCTGAAGTTTGATAAGGTCATTTACAGCTTATATGGTTTTGCAGATCTGGCTTACGAAAGTAAACTATTCTTAAATA
>JADGHY010000171.1 GCA_019683625.1 Thermoflavifilum sp.
CGGAATTTTATGTTATTGCGGGATAAGCTTATCCGCTGCTTTTGCGCAGGAGCCCAGCCATCAGGCATTATCATCCCACTGGTATGTGCAATCTTCTGCTGTGGTGGGCAATGACGGCGCTGCATTATCCAGCCTGCAATATCCGTTCCGGCCCGCGCAATGGTATGCTACCACGGTACCGCATACCGTATTGGCCACCCTGGTGAGCCATAGGGTGTTTACAGATATTTTTAAAGGACGCAATCTGGCGAAGATTCCCGATTCTCTATTTCAGGTGCCCTGGTGGTACAGAAACACCTTTTTGCTTCATGCCTTACGAGAGGGGCAAGTGGTTGAATTGCGATTTGAAGGCATCAATTATCGGGCAAATATCTGGCTAAATGGCCATCAGCTGGCATCTGCAGATACCCTGAAAGGCAGCTTCCGGATATACAACTTCGATGTGAGCGCATTTGTACATCCCGGAGCAAACGTGCTGGCTGTGCAGGTATTTCCACCGGGGCCCGGTGACCTGGCCGTGGGATTTGTGGATTGGAATCCCGAACCACCCGATCGGGATATGGGATTGTGGCGGCCCGTGCAGTTGATCCTTACCGGCCCTATGAGCCTTTCCGAACCCTTCGTGGCTACACAGGTTGATACCACTACCCTTCGTGAGGCACGGGTTGACGCAAGTGTGCGCATCACCAATCACAGCCAGCAAACCCAACAGGCAACCATTCAACTGCAGATTACCCCTCCCGATGCAGACCCGCAGGTGATCCGGCTGCAGAAAACCATCACGTTATCCCCGAGCCAAACGGAATGGGTGGTATTTTCGGCCGATGCATTTCCGCAATTGCATATCCACAACCCTCACTTGTGGTGGACGCATGACTGGGGGAAGCCCGAACGCTACCACCTTAGCTGCAAGTTAACAGACGCCAGGGGCCAGCTTAACGATAGCTTAAGCTTATATTTCGGCATCCGCAGCATCAGCGCCTATCGCACGCCACAAGGCTATTGGGGTTATCGCCTGAACGGAAAACCTATATTGATTAAAGGAGGTGGGTGGACGGATCCGATGTTGCTGAATGCCTCTCCGGATGAGGAAAAAGCCGAAATTGATTACGCCGTTCATCTGGGCCTGAATGCCATTCGCATGGAAGGTTTCTGGGGGCACGACCAGCATATTTATGATTTATGTGATGAGAAAGGCATCCTGATTATGGCCGGCTTCAGCTGCCAATGGGAATGGAAAAACCTGATGCATAGCCCCGACGATCAATATAGCGCCATCCTCACGCCAGAACAAAATGAAATTGCAGCCGATTCCTGGCGCGATCAGGTGATATGGCTGCGTAATCACCCGAGCATTTTCTTATGGTTATATGGCAGCGATAAGTGGCCGCGGCCTTCATTGGAACAACGTTATCTGGATATCTTGCATGCCTATGATACCACGCGTCCGTTTACCTGTTCGGCTGCAGAGCACACCAGTGTGCTCACCGGATTTTCGGGTATGAAAATGCGTGGGCCTTATGATTATGTGCCACCGGACTACTGGTATATGGACACTTTGCATGGCGGAGCCTATGGTTTCAACACCGAAACCAGCCCCGGGCCCGAAATCCCTGTACTATCAAGCTTACGCAAGATGATCCCTGCAGACTCGCTCTGGCCCATTGGCACAGCCTGGTTATATCATTCGGCCCGCGGACAGTTTTACAACCTCACCTATTATAACCGGGCCATGAACGAACGCCTGGGCCCACCCCAAAATTTGTTCGACTACGAACGCAAAGCCCAATTGCTTAATTACGAAGGTGAGCGCGCCATGTTTGAGGCTTTTGAAGCCAACCGTTTCCGCGCCACCGGCATCATCCAGTGGATGTATAATGCCTCATGGCCTAAATTGTGGTGGCAATTGTTTGATTATTATCTGATGCCCACAGGAGCATTTTACGGCGTAAAAAAAGCCTGCGAACCCATCCATATCGCTTATGATTATGGCAGAAAAGAGGTGAATCTGATCAACAACACCCTTCACCATTTTTCCCAATTGCATGCACAGGCAAAGATCATGGATATAAACGGCAATATCTTGTACGCACATAGTGCTGATATTCCCATCGTTAATCCTCAGGAAACACGCCATCTTAGCCTGTTACAGCAGGTTCAGGATCTGCCTGAAACGTATTTTCTGGTGTTATCGCTTTATGATCATCAGGATCATGAAATTAGCCGTAATGTATATGCCCTTTCTTCCGTTGAAGATCTGTTGGATGAGCAAAAGTCAACCTGGTATGTGACTCCGCAAAGCCAATTTGCCGATCTCAAGGCTTTGCAAGATATACCAGAGGTGACAATTCATGTCCATAAGCATTTTGTAAAACGAGGCGATACCACTTTTGCAGAAATAACCCTTATGAATCCTTCTCCGCATCTGGCTTTTATGGTGTATGTGGATTTCTGCCGGCAACAACATCAGGCTGATTTATCCTGTGCTTCTGTAGCCCCTGTTTTTTGGGATGATAATTTTATTACCTTATTACCCGGAGAAAAACGCACCCTCAAAGGTTGGGTATATACCAAAGACCTGGGTGGGCAACCACCACAAATTGAAGTGACGGGATGGAATATAGTAGCCGCTGAGATGAACGAAAAATAATTATCTTCTGCGAATGAGGCTTATGATTAAGTGGTTTTGTTTACCGATGCTGGTATCCTTTAAGGTTCTGCTGCATGTACATTTTTTAAGAATTTGAAAGCATATATCTATGTCACGTAGTCCGGTTCTGGTTTTCATCATTATGCTCACTTTTTTTGTGATTTCATTGCTGACCAATATCATTGGCCCTCTGATTCCGGATATCATCCATAGCTTTCGGTTGAGCCTCACGCTGGTGGCCATTCTGCCATTTGCTTTTTTCATTGCCTATGGAATCATGTCCATTCCTTCGGGGATGCTCATCGAGGCCTACGGTGAAAAAAAGGTGATGCTTTGGGCGTTTGTGGTAGCTTTTATTGGCTCCTGGTCACTGGCCATCTGGCCAGGATATGTGACGGCTATCGTTTCTGTGTTTCTGATAGGCTGTGGCATGGCCATGTTGCAGGTGGTCATCAATCCTCTGCTGCGCAGTGCCGGCGGAGCAGAGCATTATGCTTTCTTTTCCGTGTTGGCCCAATTGATTTTCGGGCTTGCTTCATTTGTGAGTCCACTCGTGTATGCATGGATTGTCACGCATTTTCACGATAGCCATGCAGATGCAATGATTCGTTTATTGCGGCAGCTTGTACCCTCAGGCATGTCATGGATTTCCCTGTACTGGATGTTTGGATTGATTTGTGTGTTGATGTGGATCATCATCTTTATGATACGTTTTCCCCGGGTGGAACATACGGCAGAAGAAAAGATAGAACCGCTGCACATTTATGGCCAGCTGCTGAAACAACGCATCGTGATCTTATTTTTCCTGGGTATTTTTTGCTACGTGGGAACAGAACAAGGATTGTCGAGCTGGATGTCACAATATTTGGCCGTATATCATCACTTGGATCCGCATGTGAGCGGAGCCACTGCTGTCTCGCGTTTCTGGGGATTGATGACAGTAGGCGGACTCATTGGTTTGCCATTCATGAAAATCTGGGACAGCCGAAAAGTATTAATTGTATTTACGCTATTGGCATTGATTTGCCTCATACTGGCATTGAACGGAAACACCCGCATATCACTTTTTTGTTTTCCGTTGATGGGATTTTTTGCTTCCATCATGTATCCTGTGATCATCTCGCTGGCATTAAATTCCATTCAGGAACATCATGGATCGTTTGCCGGTATCCTGATGACGGCCATCATTGGCGGTGCAGTGGTGCCACTGTTGATCGGAGCCATTGGAGATCATGCCGGATTAAAAACAGGCATCGGATTGGTGTACATCACCTTGCTTTATATTCTCAGCATCGGTTTCTGGGCAAAGCCATTAATTACCAATAAAACCATTCAATGGAAGAAAAAGATATCATGACAGTCAAAGAGCACATATTTTTGTAACAGCATCCGGAAACTGCAGGGACGAAGGTATTTTGCCTTTTGTAAACAAGCCATATACGGCCGATCCACTTCCACTCAACGACGCATAATGTGCTCCTGAGGCATATAATTGTTGTTTGATGTCTTTTAATATCGGATAATGCGCAAATACAGGTGTCTCAAAATCATTTACCAGATGATCTTTCCATGTTTCAATCGGAAGACGAATGATATCTTTCAAAGATGTGCGGGAGCCTGAAGGCTGAATCTGCTGATAGGCCCAGGCTGTGGAGATGGAAAGCTGAGGACAGACCACAAGCAAATCATAATCTGCTAAACAAAGATCAATTGATTCGAGTTGCTCACCTCTTCCGGTAGCATAACAGGCCTGGTGATACAGAAAATAAGCACAATCACTTCCTAATTGTTGCGCGTAAGAAAGTAATTGGGTGATGGAAAGTTGCAGTGCAAATTTTTGATTTATCAGTTGCAGAACAGTTGCAGCATTGGCAGAACCCCCGCCTAAGCCTGTTCCTGGAGGGATGGTTTTATGCAAATATATGTCAACCGGAGGCAATTGTGGAAAATCCTGCTGGATAAGCTGATAAGCTTTTATGCATAAATTATCGTGTGTGCTACCCGGTATAGGAATCCCCGACAGATGAAGAGAAAGATGAGCAGAAGAGATGATTTCTACGGCATCATACCAGGGAATGGGATAAAAGATGGTTTCAATTTCATGATAACCATCGTTGCGTTTAAAAAGAACATGTAAGCCAAGATTAATTTTAGCCGGAGAAAAGGCAATCATATTTTCTTTTTGCGCCGGTTGATTTCATCGCGTATGGCAATGGCCTGAATATAATCTTCCCGTTCCAGCACTTCCTCCAGCAATTGCTGCAATTCTTCCAAACTCATGT
>JADGHY010000172.1 GCA_019683625.1 Thermoflavifilum sp.
TGGTATTTCATGGTTTTTTGTTTTTAAGGTTGAACGGATGATAATTGCAATAATTGATGCAATAGTGTTTGCCGGTCTACCATGCCGGTATGGCGCCATTTGATTTCCCCTTTCTGAAAGATGATGAATGTGGGGATAGCCTGTATTTGATATTGCATGGCAGTTTGTTGATTCTTATCTACATTGATTTTAATTACTCTTGCCTTCCCCTGCACTTGCCTGGCCACATCCTGGATAATAGGATGCATAGCCTTGCAAGGGCCACACCAGTCGGCATAAAAATCAACCAATACAGGTTGTTCAGATTGGATCAGTTGATGAAATGGTTCCATGGTTATTGAATTTTAAGATTGATGAATAGGAGCATGAGCTGCCGATAAGATGGCTTCTATTTCATTGCGGTTCAGCACTTCTTTTTCCAGCAACGCCTGAGCCAGCTGATCGAGCAGCTCTCTTTTTTCGGCTAACAGTTGTTTGGTTTCAGCATAGCATTGGGCTATGATTTGGTAGGTTTCCTCGTCAATTTGTTGTTCTAATTTTTCCGATCGGCGATCGGTATATAATTCATTTTTGAGGAATCCGGGGCCGCTTTGAGCGACAAGGGATAGGTTGGGCAGCTTATTGCTCATGCCGTAAACCGTTATCATATGGCGAGCCAGCTGGGCCACACGTTCCAGGTCGTTGGAGGCGCCGGTGGAAACTTCCTGGAACACCAGTTCTTCTGCGGCGCGCCCGCCCAGCAGGCCTTTGATTTTGCCTAACAGCTCAGATTTGGTCATCAGGTAACGATCTTCCAGAGGCATCTGCAGGGTATAACCCAGGGCACCGATGCCTCGGGGCACGATGGATACTTTCTGCACCTGGTCGGCGCCGGGAGTGAAATAGCCCACAATAGCATGTCCTGCTTCGTGGTAAGCCACAATTTTCTTTTCTTTTGGGCTGATGATGCGGCTTTTGCGTTCCAGTCCGGCAATCACTCTTTCGATGGCCGCTTCAAAATCGCTCTGCATCACAGCATCGTGACCGTTGCGTACGGCAATGATGGCTGCTTCATTGCAGACGTTAGCAATTTCCGAACCGGCGAAGCCGGGTGTTTGGGCAGCCAGTTGTTTCAAATCTACGGAGGGATGGAGTTTCAGCCGTCGGGTATGTACGGCGAAGATGGCTTCCCTCCCTTTCATGTCGGGCCGGTCGACCACCACCTGGCGATCGAAACGTCCCGGGCGCAGCAGGGCGGGATCCAGCACCTGGGGCCGGTTGGTGGCGCCAAAGATGATGAGCCCCGTGGTGGGATCGAATCCATCCATTTCCACCAGCAGCTGATTTAAGGTATTTTCCCGCTCATCGTAGCCTCCCGCAAAAGCTGCATTTCCCGACCGGCTTTTGCCAATAGCATCCAGTTCGTCGATGAAGATGATGCAGGGCGCTTTTTCTTTAGCCTGGCGGAACAGATCCCTGACCCGTGCAGCACCGACGCCTACAAACATTTCCACAAAATCCGAACCGCTGATGTTAAAAAAGGGCACGCCGGCTTCCCCGGCCACGGCGCGTGCCAGCAGCGTTTTACCTGTTCCGGGCGGGCCCACCAACAGCACTCCTTTGGGGAGTTTGCCCCCCAACCGGGTATATTTGTGAGGATTGCGCAGGAAATCCACCACCTCCTTCACTTCCTCTACGGCCTCGTCAATACCGGCCACATCGCTGAACCGTACGGGATTTTGCTGGCTTTCATCGTGAATTTTCACCTTTCCATCGCCAATCTGTAAAAAATTATTTCTGGGAAACATGCGCCTGAAAAGGAATCCGTATAAGGCAATGAAAAACACGATCGGCAAAATCCAGTTCAGGAAAAAGTTACGAAGTGTGTGGTCTTCGATCTTTCCGGAATAATCCACACCATGGTCGTCCAGCATTTGCAACAGTTCCCGATCATCCACATTTGGAATACGGCTCACTACAAACTGGCGGTTTACTTCGTTTTCTATGTCTTCCAGCCGGATCCGCCAGGGTGTAGATGGGCTGTTTTCAATGTTGTGGTGATAGGTAGAATCCGGTGATTTAAACAGGCCGACAATCTTATCGGGGAAAATGACCACTCGTTCCACCAGCCCGGAATCCACTTTATGTTTGAACGTCGTATAGCTAAGCTCATGCGTGGCATAGCGTTGCGGGAAAAACAGCCATTGCAGCAGCAGCATGCCTACCAGCAGGCTGATGAAATACCAGAGGGTAAATTTTTGGTTTTTTTCCATGGTAAAATGTTTTAAGCATATCGAATCCAATGCAGCACAAACCGGGCTGTGCGTGCGTTATGTACAGGCAGCTGGCTGATGAGCAGCTGAAAAGCTTCTTTTGACATCAGCCAACTGCGAACCAGTTGGCCGGCTTCATCTACAAACACGGCATGCAGGTGATGTTCAGGCTGTTCGCCCGCCAGATATAAAATTTGTTGGATGCGGGGAATCAGCTTTTCCACTTCTTCGGGCATGCTTAGCTGCAGACGTTTAAGCCAATAACTGAAATAAGCCCGTTTTGCCCAGTAACTCCATTCCATCCAGCGTTCCAGCGCATATTCCCAGGGGTTGGGATACTGATCGTATGCGATAGGAAGCCTATTTTCCATATTTATACTTTTGATCGTTCAAAACTCTGTTTGAGCTGATCAACAGCCCTACGCTGTTCTTCTGTCAACCTTGTAGGTAGCCACAAATGCACTTCCACCAGCATATCCCCATATTGTCCGGGCTGGTTATACACGGGCATGCCCTTGCCTTTGATGCGCAACACGGAACCATGTGTGGTGCCGGGTGGAATGGTAAGCAAAATTTTTCCCGAAGGTGTGGCCACCTCTTTCTTGCATCCCAGCAAAGCATCCCAGAAGGGGATGGTAATCACCTGTTTAAGGTCATTTCCGTTCCGGATAAATTGATGGTGAGGCAACACGTGCAGGGTTATATACAGATCTCCGGCAGGTCCACCACCTATGCCGGGCTGCCCCTTGCCGGTGATGCGGATTTGCATGCCATCGTACACGCCAGGCTTCAGCTTGATGCGCATCTTCTGGCCATTGACCTCTATTAGCCGCTCTGTACCCTGATAGGCCTCATCGAAGCTTAGGGTCATGCTGGCTTGAAGGTCGGCGCCGCGCATGGAACCCGTGCGTGTCCGGCTGCGGCTTCCCGTTGCCCGTCGCTGCCCGAAAAGATGTTCAAAAATGCTCCCCAGCCCGGCTTCGCCGAAGATATCCTCGATATCGCCTTCATAGTAAAAAGTTTGTCCGCTGCCCGGGCTGCCCCAGCTATAAGCCTGTCCTTGCTGGCCGGCAAACTGATCGGCATATTGCCATTGTTCGCCAAACTGATCATATTTCTTCCGCTTCTCCGGATCACTCAGCACTTCATAAGCCTCATTGATTTCTTTGAATTTTTCTTCTGCCTCTTTATTCCCCGGATTCTTATCCGGATGGTATTTGATGGCCAGCTTGCGGTAAGCTTTTTTGATTTCGTCGTCCGATGCCGATCTGGGAACACCCAAAACCGAATAATAATCTTTTTTAGCCACGGCTCAACGATTTTCAGGTGGAAAAACAAAGGGGCAGAAGCAAGTTGCACCGGCAACCCCTCTGCCCCCTACCACACCCTCACCGGTTGATGGTTTACTCAACCGAAATTTCCTTGGGGGCTTGCTTCACGGCGATTTCCTTTTTCGGAAGTTCCAGCTTCAGCACGCCATCTTCATAGGAAGCCTTGATCTTTTCGGCATCCACCGTGTCTGGCAGGGTAAATGAACGGCTGAAGGAAGTGAAGTTAAACTCCCGCCGGGTTACTTTTTTGTGCTTTTCTTCTTTTTCTTCTTTCTTTTCAGCGGAAATGGTCAACACATCGCCATCCACGCTGATTTTGAAATCTGATTTTTTCAACCCCGGCGCAGCCAGTTCAAGTTCATAACTGGTGTTGGTTTCGTGAATGTTTACTGCCGGAACACGGGTGCCGGTCTGTACACCCCGAAACCAGTCATCGCCGAAAAATTCATCGAGCAATTGGGAAAAGCTCGGAAATACGTCTGAATCGCGCCATTTAATGAGTGACATAACTTTTGCTTTTTAAGGTTTTGAAATGATGTTTACGCCCAACAGAGATGAAAAATTATGCCGTGTGGCTTTTGCTGCTAATTTGTTCGTTGATACTCGAATTATCTGACAATTAGTCGGTTATATATAGAAATGAGCGACGAGTTGGCATGCCCGATATTGCATGGTGAGAAAGCCTTTTGTGTTTCGGAAGAGAATGGAGATGAAATCCTAATTTTGCAGCTTTTCCAGATACGCGTAAAAATTATGGCTGATTTACAGGCTGAAATTCAACGCCGGCGCACCTTTGCCATCATATCGCATCCGGATGCCGGAAAAACAACCCTCACTGAAAAACTATTGTTGTTTGGAGGAGCCATTCAAACGGCTGGCGCAGTGAAATCGAATAAAATTAAAAAGCATGCAACTTCTGATTTCATGGAAATTGAGCGCCAGCGCGGCATTTCGGTAGCCACTTCGGTGATGAGTTTCGCTTACAAAGGCAAGCTGATTAATTTGTTGGATACGCCGGGGCACAAGGATTTTGCGGAAGACACATACCGTACCCTTACAGCGGTGGATAGTGTGATTTTGGTGATTGACAGCGTGAAGGGAGTGGAGGAACAAACCAAACGCCTCATGGAAGTATGCCGCATGCGCAATACGCCGGTGATCATTTTCATCAATAAACTGGATCGGGAAGGCAAGCCGCCTTTCGACTTGCTGGATGAACTGGAATCTTTGCTGGCCATCCGGGTACGCCCGCTGAGCTGGCCCATCAACATGGGGCGGGCCTTTAAAGGGGTATATCATTTATTTGATCAGAGTGTATTGC
>JADGHY010000173.1 GCA_019683625.1 Thermoflavifilum sp.
GTAGCATGCCCACAAAAAAAGGATGCGATCGTGAACACAATAATGGAAAACAAAAAATAATTTTTCCGCCCGAAACGCTCACCCAGCCAGCCCGACATCGGTAAAATCACCACATTGGATATGGCATAGGCCGTTACCACCCAACCCACTTCATCCAACGTAGCGCCCAGATTACCCATGATATCGGGTAAGGAAACATTTACGATGGTGGTATCAATCAACTCCAGCAAGGAAGCCATGATAACCGTGAGGGTAACAATCCATTTCCGAATTCCTTTTTCAGCCATACTGTTTCATTTTTATTCCATGACCAAATGACCTCCCTCTGCAGCTTGTCCACGATTAAATTTCTGGAAATACAGCAAGGGAATGATACACAAAAAGAATACCCCAACAATCCAGAACACATCGGCATAGGTGAGTAAAGAGGCCTGTTTCATCAGCATGCCATCCATGGCCTGATAAGCCATTTGCTTGGCTCGCAGAAAATCATATCCTTTGCTCATGAACCCGTGCCATAACAGGTTGAATCGTTCTGCAAAGTTGTTATTATACGGGTTAATGTGATTGATCAGCACAGCCCGATGATATGCCAACCTGCGGTCTATGAAAGTGGTGATCAGGGCAATCCCAAACGATCCACCCAGCTGCCTGCCCATATTGTTTAATCCGGTGCCCTGGCCAATATCTTTTCCCCGAAGGTCCTGAACGGCCAAGGTGGTAATGGGCACAAACAACATGCCCATGGCTAAGCCCCGGATGATGAGCGGCCAAAAGAAATCTTCATTTCCCACCTGTGCGGTGGTTCGTTTTTCCATCATCATACAGAAAATAAAAAACACAATCATGCCCACTGTGGAAATAAACTGGGCGGGCACGCGATTCTTGAGCATGCTGCCCACGGCCGGCATCATAAATATGGTGGCGATACCCCCGGGCAATAGCAGCAAGCCCGTTTGTTCAGCCGTAAATCCCAGGATATCCTGGCAAAGAATAGGAAACACAAATACCGATCCGTATAAACCCAATCCGTAAATGAATGAGGTGAACATGCCCAGGCTAAAACTCCGGAAACGAAAGATTTTCAGGTCCACAATAGGCTCTCGGGCAACCATTTCCCGCCAGATGAAGGCTACTGTACCCAGTATAGCCACAAAGGTCAGCACTTCGATGTAGGTGGTGGCAAACCAGTCTTCCCGTTCTCCTTTTTCCAGCACAATCTGAAGGCTACCCACGGCAACACACAAAAAAGCAATGCCCCACCAATCGATGGGGCGGCCCTTGCCTGTTGCCGGTGTCCGGCGCACATAGGTCACCGATAACATGGTGGCTATTGTGCCCACAGGAATATTCACATAAAAAATCCATGGCCAGGAAAAGTGGTCGGTAATATATCCGCCAAGCGTCGGGCCAATGGTTGGGGCCACCACCGCGCCCAGCCCGTAGATAGCTGTTGCCAGTCCCACCTCTTCGGGAGGCCAGGCCTCCAGCAAGATGGCCTGGGCAACCGCCATGATGCCTCCTCCGGCAAATCCCTGGATGATTCTGAACAAAATCAGTTCATCCAGCGTATGGGCATGGCCACAGAAAAATGAGGCTGTCGTGAAAATGATAATGGATGCCGTGAAATAGTTTTTCCGGCCAAAACGCTCGCCCAGCCAGCCCGACATGGGCAACACAATCACGTTAGCTACTGCATAGGCCGTCACTACCCAACCCACGTCGTCGAGCGTGGCGCCTAAATTCCCCATGATTTGAGGCAAAGACACATTTACGATGGTTGAGTCGATGAGTTGCAGCATGGCTGCCGAAATCACCGTGATGGTGATGATAACCTTTCGAAATCCTCGCTCTGGCATTTCCATCTCGATTTAAAAACCACGAATCCACGCAGAGGAGGCAGCTTTGTAAGGTTGCCACCCACCTGCAGTGTTGCCGAATATCTGCTAAGGCTTAATGTGCACCCGCACAAACACGCTCAATCCCGGCCGCAGCCGCCGGCGCCACTCGTCATTCAAATGCGTAAAGGCAATCCTCACGGGTACCCGTTGCACTACCTTCACAAAGTTGCCCGTTGCATTGTCGGGAGGCAACAAGGAAAATTTTGCACCCGTTGCCCCGGAGAAGCTTTCCACTACACCCTCAAATGAGGTATCGGGATAAGCGTCCACATCAATATCCACCCGCTGACCCACATGAATGTCGCCAATCTGGGTTTCTTTGAAATTAGCCGTCACATAAATGCTGGAATCCATGACGATGGAAAACAGGGTTTGCCCTGCCTGTACCAGTTGCCCGGGCTGAATATTGCGCTTAGACACGATACCCGACACCGGTGCCGTAATGACCGTGTATGACAATTGCAGCTTGGCAAAATCCACCTCTGCCCGTTGGATATCGATGTTTGAAGCCGTAGCCTTTACCTGTTGTTGGGTAGTGCTCACCTGTTCATGCAAGGCTGCCACTTGTTTTTGAGCAGCCTCCAGTTCAGCTTCTGCGGCATCACGCTGAGCTTTCACTGCATCAAACTGCGCCTGCGTGATAGCATGATCACGCAAAAGATTCAGATACCGATTATAGTCCTGCTGGGCTTTCCAGAGTTGCACTTTGGCAGCAGCCACGCGTGCCTCGGCCGGCTGGATGTTTGCGGCCACCGTTTGCACGTTCGAACGCGATACATTCACATTGGCCATGGCAGCTTGCAGTGCGGCTTCAGCTTGTTCTAATTTCACCCGATAATCTCTATCATCCAGGATCACCAATGTATCACCTGCATGCACAAACTGGTTATCTTCAAACAAAATATCTTTTACATAACCGCTTACCCTTGCTACTACCGGACTGATGTCTCCATCAATCTGGGCATCATCCGTTGTCTGATAATGTTGATAATAGAGATATTCCCGGATACCGAAAATGGCTCCTCCTACCAACACAATCCCCAGGATGACGGGCATGATGATTTTACCAATCGAACGCTTACCTGCTTTTTTTTCCATAGTTGAAGGACGATTTAACGTAGAATAAATTTTTTTACCCGATTAATTATTATTGTGATAATGTACCTGTAGCTGCCAGCAGCTGATAATAGGCCAGCACAGCATCGACCCTTGCCAACTGCAAATCCACCCTTGCTTTGAACAGCAAGGTCTCGGCATCAATCCGATCCGTAGTGCTGGCTAACTGGTTCCGATATTTGGATTCCATCATCCGATCGTTTTCTTCGGCCTGTGCCAAGGCCACTTCCAACACTTTAATCCGTTCCATAGCCAGCTGATAATTCCGATATTGTTGATGAATGTCTTCTTTAATCTGATCGGTTAAAATTGATTGCTGCAATGCTGTTTCCGTGCGCTGTACCTGTGCTTCTGCAATGCGATGCGGAGCCGTGTAAAGGCTGCTGATGTTCCACCCCAGTGTAAGTCCTACGGTCACGGGAGCCAGATAGGTATTTTTCGGGGGAAAGAAATCATTATTCGGATTGATGTAATAACCGCTCACGCCCACACCCAGCGTAGGAAGTCGACTGTCTTTTTCTTTTTTAATCTGCAAATCATTCAGCTGAAGCCGATATTGAAAAGCCTGCAAGTCTTTCCGTTGTTGCAATGCCATCTGCAGGTAAGTTTCCATAGGCTCAACAGGCAATGCAGCAGCAAATGTATCCGGTGCAATTTCCGTGGTATCGGGCAACCCCAACAGTATGTTTAAGTTGTAATTGACAATCTTGCGATTATTTTCCAGTTGCAATGCCGAAAGCTGAGCATCGGAAAGTTGCAGCTCAAAGCGCAGCACATCATTCTGGGTAGCAAGCCCTTGTTCTTCAAAATGACGGGTTTCAATCAGGCGTTGCTGAATATCGTCAATATTTTGTGCCACCACTTTTTGGTTGCCCAAGATTTTAAGCAAATCGCCATACGTTTGGATGACTGCATAAGTGATCTGATTGCGCAGATCAGCCGTATCCAGTGCAGCAATTTTCTTTAAGATCTCGGCCGATTGCCTGGCATATCGCAATTGATTGCCCGCAAAAATAGGTTCCTGAATGGATAGCGTACCCAGATAAAGGCGCGATGTACCCGGCAGATGAAGCGTATCCCGGCCAAATACAAGCTGCTTGGTTGGAATAAAAGCCTCACTCACCCCGTAGCTGATTTTGGCCGATGGCAACATCGCATCTTTGGCCTGCTCATATTGCAACACGGCTTCCTGCAGCCGCGCACGGGAAATTTTCAATTGCTTGCTGTGCTGCAAACCTAAGGAAATGGCCTGCTGCAGCGTAAGATGAAGCGTATCCTGTGCCTTGGCTAAAAACGGCATACACACTCCTAAAACAATCGTTATCCATAAGTTTTTTCGGCCAATCATGCTGCTGCTTTTGCAATACATATATTTAACTCCTTTCAGATATCCAGTGATAAAATCATGTTTGCATGTTCCTGCAATAAGGGTAATTACTCCATATCACAGGTTAAATACGTTAGAATAAGTTTCTTCAAATGTCTTTTTACCCGGCTTTTGATGCGCATGCTGTATTCATCAAAACTGATTTCAGGTATGTGCATTAGCTGGCAATAAAAAGATTTGGAAAGCGTCACCTGTGAAATGGTGCCTACAATGCTGGCCACTGTGAGCTCAATATCCACTTTCCGAAATATTTTTTTTCGTTGTCCTTCTTCAATGATTTTTTTGATGATTTCCAGATTTTGCCTTTTGATTTCAATCATCTGATCCTTAATGTTTTTTTCGGAAATCATCGAAAGCTGCCGGCTCATGATGTTGTGGAACCGATGATGAGTGAGGATGCGATCCACATACAGATCAATAACTTTTTCAATTTTATGCACCGGATCCTCATCCGGATTTTTCTTTAATGCATCCAGCAAATCACTGGTATACCCCGCAC
>JADGHY010000174.1 GCA_019683625.1 Thermoflavifilum sp.
GTTTTTTAAAGTATTAATCTATATTTTTGTACTTGAAGCAAATCACAATAAGGATTATTCCGTAGTGAGCTTTGCTCGACAAGTTCGCCTCGCACTCAGCGGGGCATTTTTATTTGCTTGGGGATCTGTTTCAGCGGGGAGGCCAGAAAGCCAATATGGGCTTGAAAGTAAAATCCATGGATTTACCGGATGCCAGAGGTAGCGGGTTATTAGATTCGTATTCATCAAGATAGCTTTAACTCTTGGATGAAATATATCAATTTTAAACGAATTAAATGAAATTTTATTTTAGGTGGGCTACTCAAAAAGGCGGAAATGCTGGCTCGTGGTAATCTGTGTGCCGATTTGCCTCACCGGCAGGCGGGCAAATAAATATGCTCCTCCTGCTGGACTTGAACCAGCGACCCTCTGATTAACAGTCAGATGCTCTAACCAGCTGAGCTAAGGAGGAGTGTCTGCAATAATGCAATGCTGAGGAAAAGCATTGCGCGAAGGGACGACAAAATTAGGGATTTTTTGTTTTTGCAAGAGCCTATGCCGTGAAAAATTCTGTCTGATAAGGATAACGCTGGCGGTACAAAACCACAATCTGTTCCCAGAGCCGTTGCCTTAACTCTTCAATGTTGCGCTTTTCGGTAGCCGAAATAAAGATGGCATGGCCATGGGTACGCTGTTCCCATTCGGCTTTGAGCTGTTGCAGCAGCTCCTGGCGAATTTCGGCCGGCAGAAGCGGATCGAAATGTTGCTGTTCATACAAATCCATCTTGTTAAAGACCAGCAACGTGGGCTTTTCCAGGGCGCCGAGCTCCTGAAGGGTACGATTAACCACCTCGATCTGCTCTTCGTAGTGGGGATGGCTGATGTCTACCACATGCAACAGGATATCACTTTCGCGCACTTCGTCGAGGGTCGATTTAAAGCTTTCCACCAGGTGGTGAGGAAGCTTGCGTATGAAGCCCACGGTGTCGCTAATCAGGAAGGGTGTCTGTTGATACACCACTTTGCGGGTAGTGGTATCGAGGGTGGCAAAGAGTTTATTTTCGGCGAAAACTTCGCTTTTGCTGAGCACATTCATCAGGGTGGATTTACCGGCATTGGTATAGCCCACCAGTGCTACGCGGATGTAGCCGGCACGCTCCTTACGCTGCAGCTGGGCTTGTTTTTCAATCTCTTTCAGGCGCTTGCGCAGCAAAGCAATTTTATCTTTCACCAGGCGCCGGTCGGTTTCAATTTCTGTTTCCCCGGGACCGCGGGTACCAATGCCGCCACCATGGCGCCCGAGGTGCGTCCACATGCCCTTCAGCCGCGGCAGCAGATATTGGTATTGGGCCAGCTCCACCTGTGTTTTCGCGCGGGCAGTGCGCGCTCTTTTGGCAAAGATGTCCAGAATCAAATCCGTGCGGTCGATGGTTTTTACACCCAACACTTTTTCGATATTGGTGATCTGGGTGCCGCTCAATTCTTCGTCGAAGATGACGATGGAAATATCTTTGCCGTCAATATAACGTTTGATTTCTTCCAGCTTGCCTTTCCCGATTAAGGTGCGAGGGTCGGGGTGCGGAAGTTTTTGCACGAAAGTCTTCACGGCTTTTGCACCAGCCGTTTCCGCCAGAAAAGCTAATTCGTGTAAATACTCGTTTACCTGGGTTTCCGTGATCTCCGGGGTGATGATTCCTACCAGAACGGCTTTTTCGATCCGAGGGGTAGTTGGTTGAAAATCAATCAATGCTGGTTTCTTTAGCCATGCAAAGTTAGTACATTGCAGACAAAGGCTAATGCCAGGTCAATGCACATGAAGAAGTATTTTCTGATCGTTTATAGCGGGATGCTTGGCATCTGTACTGGTCATGCACAATCCGTGTGGACGCCCGAGCGGGTAGCTGAAGCGCCCTATATCAGTTCCTGCTGGACAGGCTCTTTCAGAGGCGTGCACGCCTTGTATTATGTGATTACAGCTTATGACATTGAAAGAAACATGATGCGGCATCAGCTATGGGTGCGGCCGATAGATCCGCTTCAGGATCCGCCAGCACCCCGGCAGCTCCTGAGCTTCAACGGGGAAGACATTGAAAATATGCAGGAGCTGAACCCCAATACCTGGCTATGCACCAGGGGCCATCAATGCTATTGGCTGCGTACCGATAGCCCATCGTTGCGCCAGTTTACCCACATTGATTCGCCTTATGCGCATCTGTTGGTTTCTCCGAAAAAAGATTATGTGTTGTTTCTGCATGCCGAGAAAGTACGCGATGTAGAAGCCAGGGATTACTATCCACAGTTTGGGAAAACCACTGCCCGCATTTATCATGCTTTGCCGGCCTTCGACGCAGCGGGATGGGAAGATGGATATGCTCATCATTTGTTTTATGCCCGGTTTGATTCTCTGGGAAGGATGGGCATGCCGGTGGATTTGATGCCTTATGAGTGGACCAACCTGCGTCCTGCGTTAAGCAATGGCCGGTTAAACGACGTGCAATGGAGCCCGGATGAAAGATATGTGGCTTATGCGGCTTACAAGCCGGGGGAAGATCATCCGGATTTGCCCGGAGGACGCACATCATCTCCCAAAGCACCTTCAACACCTGCAGCAAGTGAGATTTATCTGTATGATCTGCAGGATGGGCTCACCGATTGCCTGTCTTGTCAGGCTTCTTCAACGCAGCATCCTGCTTCAGTACCTATCCGGCATGAATCGCCATTGTTTAACCCGTCCACAGCTCAGGGGAAAAGCCGATGGATAGCATGGATTGCTGAGCCATTGGCAGGAGAAGCAGCAGGGCAGCGGGATTTGATCCTGGCAGATATGGATCGAAAAATACAGTATAACCTTACCCATAGCTGGGGCGGGAGGGTATGGCATTTTTGGTGGTCAAACGATGGACAAAGCTTGCTGTTTACCGCCAGCTATCCCGACTCAATGGGCGTTGAACTGTATCAGGTGCAGGTGTTGGATGGAAATCGCTTGCATACACCTTTAGTGATTCAACAATTAACCCACCTGCACATGCCTGTTGCGACCTGGGTAGGTGAAACGCCCTCAGCCTGGCTGCTGGCTATCTCCAGATGGGGGCGGGCACAAGAAGTCATAGCCGTAGATAAACGAGCCGGAACGGTGTATCCGCTGGCTCAGGCCGATACTTCGGTTGAAAGTGAGCCTCCCGTGCAAACCAGCCTTTGCCGGCTGGCAAATGGCCTGCATGTATGGATAAACAGATATCTGCCCGCTCATTTTGATGCTACCCGTAGCTATCCGGCAATTATTTGCTTACCCGACCTGCAAGAGTTTGATGAGGAGAAGGAGGTCAACTGGCATCATCCGCAAATGCTTGCCGATGCCGGATATCAGGTGTTTGTCCTTTCGCCTGCATATACGCCGTCTTTTTCTCAACGGGCACACGCCGCAAACAGAGGATTAAATTGGATAGAGGAATCCTTCTACCTGGATTCAGCAGTCGTGGCCAGTTTGGCCGACAGCCTCTGCCATTTGCTTTATCCCGCTAATACGGATCCGCCTGTCGTTCAGTCGGACAACCAGGTGGTGCTGTTGGGCAGCGGATGGGGAGCGCATCTGGCCCTGATGCTCGCATCAAACCAGTTAAGTCGGGAGGAGGGCGGGCAAAATCAGCATTTACCTTGCCTGAACCTGAAAGGATTGGTGCTTTGGAATCCCGTGGCAGATGTATTTTCCTGGCAAGCAGCAACTTCAGACCGATGGTTGGCTGCGCAAATGGAAATAGGGTCACGGCATGAAGGATCGGGAATGGATGCTCAGCATCAACCCTACCTGCCCGATTTGCCTATGTTGATAGGAGTGGGTGGGAGAGATGGATGGGTGCCTGCCGGGCAGGGATTAGGGTTGTTTAATGTACTCCAGGATAAAGGCATACGCAGCAGGTTACTGTATTTTCCTCAAATCGCACACTATTGGCCAATAGGCCATGATTTGCTCGTTTGGCAACATCAGGTATTAAATTGGTTACAATCTATCACCACTAGCCCTTAAGCCTTTGGCTATTTGTTTTTTATTTTTTATAAGCCGCTCAGGCAAATGCCAATGGAATAGGTGTGCACGTCAAGGCCGGCATTTTGGCGGAATAAAGGCGTAAGGCTATAGCTGCCATAAAGGTTGAAATTGCCCCATCCGATGCGGGCTGTGGCGGCTACCCGGTAAGGATTGAAAAAGCGGCGTGTCTTGAATTTTTCTACTTCGGGGAAGCCGGCCACCACGCGTTTGCCTTTGGCATGGGCATCGGTATTCAGGCCCAGCTTGGCGCCCAAAGCCACTTTAAACCCCTTGTTGGCATTTTGCGCAACCTGGCGAAAACGGAATTCAAGGGGAATTTCCAGATAAGTGGTTGCAATCTTGTATTTGCTGTATTTGCTGTCGCTCGTAAAATGAAGCTGTGAGGATGTGCTATCGGCCACATTCAGGGTATAATTTTTAAAAAACACGTTGCTGGTGCTCACCCCTAATCCCAATGCAAAGCTGAAATGGCTTTGCTGAAAGGGAAAGTCGTACAGCAAGGCAATGTTGAAATCCCGATTCCAGCCCCGGGTGCTGATGCCAGAGGGCAATCCGCTCCACACATCATGCCCCAGCTGCAGGATCAGAAAATCCCGGGAATACGATACCGGTATGGAACTTATGCCTTCATGATCTGCTTTTACCGATCCGGAATATCCCTGATTTTGCTGGGCAAAGCCAGGCACGACAACCAGTGCCACCAGGGTACATACTCCTATCAGGAAAAAAATCATCTGCTGGTGAAATGATTGCTGAAATCGTTGCAATTTGCAGAAGAATAAACCCATAATGATGTACTTTAAAACAGCTGTATTGGACAAAGATAAAGGG
>JADGHY010000004.1 GCA_019683625.1 Thermoflavifilum sp.
CTTCATCATTGGCCAGCACAGTGCCCAGTGCCTCGCACCAATTCACCTCTCCCCAGCCGCAATAAGCCAGGCGATAATGCATCAGGATATCTTCTTTTTCTTTTTCGGAAAATTGTTTCCATTCCGCCGCAGTAAATTGAATAGAAGGATCGCCTGGGCATTCATGATGGGCATTTCCCTCTTGTTCGAAGATGGCAATCAAGTTTTCGATGGGCTCGGCTTTCTGGGTTTGGCGGTTAAACCAGCTTTTGAACAGTTGCAGGAATATCCATTGTGTCCAGCGGTAATATTTAGGGTCGGAAGTATTGATTTCCCGGCTCCAATCATAACAAAAGCCAATTTGTTTCAGCTGGCGTTTGAAGGTTTCAATATTTTTTCGGGTGGTGATTGCCGGGTGCTGGCCGGTTTCGAGGGCATATTGTTCGGCAGGCAGGCCAAAAGCATCCCAGCCCATAGGATGAAGTACATTGTAACCTTGCAGGCGTTTAAACCGGGCATAGATATCGGAAGCAATGTAGCCGAGGGGATGGCCCACATGCAATCCCGCTCCGCTGGGGTAGGGGAACATGTCTAACACATAATACTTGGGTTGGTTTATATTGTTTTCAACCCGGTAAACATGATGCGTCTCCCAATACTGTTGCCATTTTTGTTCAATATCCCTGAATGCGTATTCCATAAGAGGTTTCAGCTATACTTAATCGTTAAGTTTATATTATTCCATGAAATTGCGCTCAATGCTTGGAGGGGAATATCAAACACAAGCTACTCATCTGCAATTGATGGATAGCCTGCAAAGATAAGCCAAACCCTGAATTTTTGTTATTTTCGCCGCCAAACCACTTGGGCATGCTGGTAGCAAAAGCCGGAACGGGTCGTGCGCGGCCTTCTTATCTGATGTCGATTATTGGTGTGGCACTGGTGTTATTCTTTCTGGGAATTGTGGGCTTATTGTTTATCAACACCCGACAGCTTACCAGTTATTTTAAAGAAAACATTGAAGTGCAGGTTATTCTTCGCGATGAAGTTCAAACACCTGCGGCAGAAGCGTTGAAAGACAGTCTTGCCCGGCTGCCCTTTGTGAAGCACCTGGAATACGTGAGCAAGGATGAAGCCTATCGCCGGTATGTAGAAGAAACACACGATTCGGCCCTGGCGTTGCTGGGGTATAATCCCCTTTATGCCAGCATCAATTTCAAGGCACGGGCGGCTTATGTGAATGTAGACAGCCTTCAGCACATTGCACAGCAGCTGCAGCAATTGCCCGAGGTTCGGGAAGTGTTCTATCAGCAGGGATTAGTGGATCAACTGGATGAAAACATGCGTCGCATCGGGCTGGTATTTCTTGCACTCAGCATCTTGCTGGCCTTGATGGTTATTTTTCTGATCGATAACACCATTAGGCTGGCCATGTTCAGCAACCGATTTTTAATCAAGACCATGCAGATGGTAGGAGCCACCCGGTGGTTTATTGCCAAACCTTTTGATAAGAAAAGCATCTGGAATGGCTTCATCAGCGCGGTGTTGGCCATTATCGGCATTTGTGTGGTGATCTATGCAGCCGAACAAATATTGCCCGAACTGCGGGTATTGCAAAACAACCTGCAGCTGGCCATCCTGTTTGTTTGCCTCATTGCCGTGGGCATTCTCATTTCATTGATTAGCACCCACCGTGCCGTGATGAAATACCTGCGTACGCGGGTGGATGATTTGTATTAACGGAATCTCTTCTTATCTTGCAAGCAAAGCAAAGCATGTTATGGCAAAGCAATCCACACAGCAAAGAGTTTCTCAGAAGCCTTCACGCGGCCAACAGCCGTTTTTATTCGATAAAACCAATTATATCATCATGTTAGCCGGTCTGGTTATCTTCATCATTGGCTTGTTGTTGATGGTGGGAGGCAGGAGTGATGATCCCAATCAGTTTCATCCGGAAGAGATTTACAGTTTTCGCCGCATTACGCTGGCGCCTATTGTCGTGATCTTGGGCTTAGTCATTGAAGTATTTGCCATCATGAAAAGGCCTGCCCATCGGCAATCCGGCCAACAATCCCATTCCGCAACATCTTCCCGCTGATTTCGTTTGGCATGAATCTCTGGCAAGCTATTCTATTAGGCATAATCGAAGGGATAACTGAGTTTTTACCGGTATCTTCAACCGGGCACATGATTATTGCCAGTTCCTGGATGGGTATTGATGAATTGGCATTTACCAAATTATTTGAAGTGGTTATTCAGCTTGGAGCCATATTTTCGGTGGTGGTACTGTATTGGCGTAAGTTCTTCGACAAAGGGAGATTGGCTTTTTATCAGAAAATTATTTTAGGCACGGTACCGGCTTTGATCATAGGCTATTTGTTTGCCAAGCAAATTGACCGGTTGCTCGACAGCCCGCGCACCGTAGGAATCATGTTATTGGTAGGAGGGGTGATTTTTATCTGGGTGGATCAGTGGTTTACACGTCCGGTGGTGAGCGATGAAGAAAAGATGACGGTATGGCAAGCGATTCGCATTGGTTTCTGGCAATGCCTGGCTATGATACCGGGTGTGAGCCGAAGTGCCGCAGCCATTATTGGTGGATTGCAGCAGAAGCTAACCCGTGAACTGGCAGCAGAATTTTCTTTTTTTCTGGCCGTGCCCACCATGGCTGCTGCAACGGGGTATAAAATTTTGGAAGCTTACCGGGATCAGCCCCAATTGATTACCGACCCGCAAAATTGGATTTTATTGCTGGCAGGCGCGGGAATGGCTTTTTTGGTGGCGTTGATTGCCATTCGTTCCTTTATTCGGTATCTGCAGCATCATACTTTTCGGCTATTTGGTTATTACCGGATTGTGGTGGGTGTGGTGGTGTTAATTCTGGTGTGGAAAGGGATTTTAAAGTAGCCATTATCCCTTCACGGCCAACAGCAATTCCAGGTCAGTATATTTTAGTTTGAAGCGTTCGCTCAGGTGAAAATTGGTAAGGGCGCCTTTGTAGATATAGATGCCATTACGCACGCCCCGCTTAATCCAAACCAGATTATCAAATCCGCCTTCATCGGCTGCGCTCAGCAATAGGGGCATAATCACGTTGCTGATGGCCTGAGAAGCCGTGCGAGAAAAAGCGGATGGGATGTTGGGTACGCAATAGTGGATGACATCATATTTTTTGAACACCGGATTCTCCAGCGAGGTTACTTCTGAGGTTTCGAAGCAGCCACCGCGGTCAATGCTCACATCCACGATCACCGAACCGGCTTTCATGTTTTTCACCATTTCTTCTGTAACCACCACAGGGGTGCGGCCGCTTTGGGAGGAAAGGGCGCCCACGGCCACATCGGCTGTCTTCAGCTGTTCGGAAAGAGTTTTGGGTTCGATAACAGAAGTGTACACCCGCACGCCAATGTTGGTTTGCAGCCTTTTGAGTTTGTAGATATTATTGTCAAACACCTTCACGGAGGCGCCCAGAGCCAGGGCTGTTCGTGCAGCATATTCTGCTACTACGCCGGCGCCAATGATGACCACCTCGGTGGAAGGCACGCCTGAAATGCCTCCCAGCAGAACTCCCTTTCCTTTTTGTGTATTACCCAGGTAATGGGCAGCAATGAGCATCACGGCACTACCTGCTATTTCACTCATGGAACGCACGATTGGGAAAGTACCTGCATCATCTTTTAAATTTTCAAAGCTCAACGCCGTAATGCGCTTCTGCATCATTTTTTGCAAGTGTTCTGCCTTCAGCATGGGCAGGTGAATAGGTGAAATCACAATTTGCCCGGGATGCAGCAGTTCCAGCTCTTCTGCGCTGAGAGGAGCAGATTTCACGATGATGCCGGCCTGGTAAATATCCTTTTTGTGATACAGGATTTCGGCACCGGCTTCCGCATAGTCAGTATCATAGAAATGTGAACGTTCGCCGGCGGCATGTTCCACCGCAACCCGATGTCCATTGTTGACCAACACGGCCACCGCATCGGGCACCAGGCTGATGCGGTTTTCATGAAAAGCATCTTCACGAGGTATGCCAATATGAAGTTGCGCTGTATTCGATTTTACCGCAAGCACTTCTTCTTGAGGGGTGATGCCAGGGAAAGTGTGGCTACCATGTGAAACTGTGCGTGATTCCATATTGTTTTGTAATCATCAAAAACAAGGAACACTTCCTGCTGAGGAAGTGTGTTACCGGTTGCTTTCCAAAGATAAGAAAACCTGCTGGGTGGGCGTTACCCGAAGCCGTCTTTTTTTCTCGGCAAGCAGGTCAATATATACATGTATGGTATGTTCTGGAAGCAAGGAAGCAATGAGTTCGGGCCATTCGATCAGGCAAATGCCGGGTTTTTCTAAGCAATCTTCCACCCCGGCACGGATCGCTTCTTCCACGTTGCGCAAGCGATACAAATCAATATGGTAAATGAATTGTAATTGCTGGTTTTCGTCGAAATAGCTGTATTCATTGATCAGCGAGAAAGTGGGACTGCTTACGTTTTCCCGTACACGTTTAAGCCGGCACATGGCCTGAATAAGGGTGGTTTTGCCGGCGCCCATTTCACCGTGAAAGGCCATCACACGAGCCTGCTGTAGCTTTTCCCAGCAGAAGATAGCGGCTTGTTCAAGCTGATCCTGCGTATATTCAAATTGTTCCATACGTAAATTTTACAACCTCATCTGCAAAGTTGATAATTGTTAAGCTTTTGCAGCCAGCTAATTTTGTGCGCATCTAAAGTTTTATAAACCCATGGAAACAATCAAATGCAAGGTTGAAGGGATGACGTGCAGTGGGTGTGTGAATAATATCACACGGTATCTGGAAAAATCGGGCATGCGACAAGTGATGGTGAACCTGGCCACAGGCGATGTGCAGTTTGAGGCGGATGAGCAGGTGAGGCTTGAGCACATTTGGGATGGAATAGAGCAAATGGGTTATCATGTGGTTAAGGATGAGCAGGAAAGCCAAAGGGCAAGCTGGAAATCTTCGCTCACGATAAAATGGGTGGTTTGTTTATTGCTCACTCTGCCTTTGTTGTTGCACATGTGGCTATCCTGGCACTGGCTGCATCTGCCCTGGGTGCAGGCTCTGCTGGCCACACCCGTGGTAGTGATTGGGCTTTCGCATTTTGGACGAAGTGCCTGGCATGCCCTGCGCAATGGAGCCGCAAACATGGATGTGTTGATCACGATCGGGGTAGTAGCCGGCTATGGGTATAGCCTGCTGGCCTGGCTTGCCCCCAAGCTCTTCGGCATGAGCCATCCGCCCGTATATTTTGAGGCTTCTGCGGCCATCATCAGCTTTGTGTTGCTGGGCAATTGGCTGGAGCAAAAGGCCGTGAAGCGCACGGCATCGGCTGTGGAAGCATTGCTTCGCCTGCAGGTAACGCAGGCTCACAGGCTGAATCCCGTTTCAGGTGAGGTAGAAGAAGTGGATAGCCGCGTGTTGCGGCCTGAGGACGAGGTGTTTATTCGCGAAGGCGAACAGGTGCCTGCAGATAGCCAGGTGATTTGGGGCGAGGCCTGGGTGAATGAATCAATTTTCACCGGGGAAAGTGTGCCGGTGATGCGCACAGCGGGCAGTATGCTCATGGGAGGAACCGTAGTGGAACGAGGCACAGTGCGGGCACGGGTGAAGGCTGTGGGGCAGGAAGCCGTATTGGGCAAGATGATAGCGTTGGTGCAACAAGCTCAGTCCCGCAAGCCTTCCGTACAGCGGCTGGCCGATAGGATCAGTGCGGTATTTGTGCCGGTAGTAGTGATCATTGCCCTGCTCACCATTGTCCTTGGCGTAGCTGTATTTCATCTTTCTTTATCTGCCGCCTTGCTCAGGGCCATGGCCGTCTTGGTTATTGCTTGTCCCTGTGCCATGGGGCTGGCAACCCCTGCAGCCATCATGGTGGGGCTGGGTAAGGCCAGCAGGATGGGCATTCTTGTTAAGGATCCCGAGGTTGTGGAAAAAGTCCGAAAGCTGCACACCCTTGTGTTCGATAAAACGGGCACGCTCACCCTTGGCCAGCTCACCATCACCGGCTATTGCAGTTTTCATATTCCGGAAAAGCAATTTCAGGCAATTGTGGCTTCACTCGAGCGTCATTCCGCCCATCCTGTGGCCAAGGCTATTGAGCGGGAATGGGGGAATTTGTCAGGATTTGCGTTTGCACGGGTAGAAGAAAAAAAAGGTTGGGGAGTGGAAGGAATTGATGAACAGGGGAATATCTACCGACTCGGTCATGCGCGTTGGTTTGCTGATCTGCTAGAGGTTCCGCCTGGGCACCCCCTTTATCTGGTGCGCATGCAGACTTTCGCTGAGCAACAGGCAGAGCTGCTGGGTTGGATAGATTTACATGATCAGCTGAGGCCTGAAGCCAAGCCAGTGATCCAGACCTTGAAGCAACAGGGATATCATCTGGTGTTGCTGAGCGGGGATCGTCGTCAGGTCTGTGAGGCGGTGGCCAGAGAGTTGGGTATCGAAGAAGTATATGCCGAACAGACGCCGGAAGGCAAACAACGCATCTTGCAACAGCTGATGCAAAGAGGCACATTAGCCATGGTGGGCGATGGCATCAACGATGCGCCTGCGCTTGCTCAGGCCGACATCAGCGTGGCTGTGGCCGAGGCTTCGACTATTGCCATGCAATCGGCCAGCATTGTGCTGTTGGGCAATAGCCTTCAACAACTGCCTTTGGCCCTGCAACTTGCTCGCCTCACCTATCAGACCATCCGGGAAAACCTGCTTTGGGCATTGGCCTATAATTTGGTAGCTATCCCTGCAGCTGCTGTTGGCGCATTGAGTCCGATCATTGCCGCGTTTTCCATGGGATTCAGCGATTTAGTGTTGGTGATAAATTCGCTTCGGCTTTATGCCCGAAAAATCAGGCTCGCATAAGCTGAAATATCAGAAAATCTGTTTTCTTTTGGTTGATGGATCCCGTCACAGATTTTCGCCGGCAAGCCTATCATTTGCTCAGGCAGTATTGGGGGTATGAAACTTTTCGTTCTCCCCAACTTTCCGTCATGGAAGCCTTAGTGGCTGGTCAGGATGTGTTGGCTGTTTTACCTACGGGCTCCGGCAAATCGCTCTGCTTTCAGTTACCCGCCCTTTATTTTCCACGGGGTGCACTGATCATTTCACCGCTCATTGCGTTGATGAATGATCAGGTGGCTGGTGCCAGAGAAAAAGGAATTCCGGCAACAGCTATCCATTCGGGTATGGATCCAGCCCAATTGGGGTTTGTGCTCGATCAACTTGCTGCCGGGGCTTATCGTCTGGTGTATGTATCTCCGGAAAGGCTGCGAAGTGCACGCTTTCTGGAAGCGTTGGCCAACTGGAATTTCGATTTTGTTGCCGTGGATGAAGCTCATTGTATTTCTCAATGGGGACATGAATTCAGGCCGGCTTATTTGGAGATTGCCAGCCTGCGCGAGCTATATCCCCAACGCCCTATCCTGGCTGTTACGGCCACGGCCACGCGTCAGGTGAGAGAAGATATTGTGCGCCAGTTGCGTATGCAGCATCCCGTGGAAATCGTCAGTTCATTTTTTCGGGAGAATATTCACTATTCAGTTGTCCATACCGAGGATAAATTTCATGTGTTGCTGGATTTGATCCGCACCCATCCCGGCAGCAAGTTGGTCTATTGCCGGGACCGGCGGACAACGGTTCAGCTGGCAAGGGCTCTTGGTGAACAAGGCATGGCTGCGGCAGCCTACCACGCCGGACTCGATTATGCACTGCGCGAGCAACGCCAGCAAGATTGGGTAAACGACAGGGTGGAAACCATGATCTGCACAAATGCTTTTGGCATGGGCATTCACAAAGATAATGTGCGCATGGTAGTACATTTTCACATGCCAGAAAGCCTCGAAGCTTATTTTCAGGAGACGGGACGTGCGGGAAGGGATGGCTTGCCGGCTAAGGCCATTGTGCTCGTGGGATTGCACGATGTGGAACAACTGGAAAGCTGGGTATTAAGTCGCTATCCAGATGCAGAGACGGTGCGAGGGGTTTATGCTTCCCTGATGAACTTTCTTCAGATTCCCGCCGGTAGCGGAAGTGGGCGAGCATTCGACTTTTATCTGCCCGCTTTTTGCCAGCGTTTTGGTTACAGGCCTGCACTCGTGCACGCTGTGCTGAGGATATTAGAGTGGGAAGGTTGGCTTTATCGAACTGATGCCATTGTGCATCCTCCGAGGATCCAGATCATGATTCGTCGGGATGAATTAATCCATATCCAGCATATTCATCCATTGGAAACTGCACTCGTTGAGATACTGCTGCGCTTATATCCGGGCATTGCCGAGGTACCTGTGGTGGTAGATGAACGACAAATTGCCAAGCATGCAGGAGCTCCACAACCCCAGGTGGTCGATCTCTTGTGGCAGATGCACCAAAGGGGATGGATCAAGTATCAATCGTCCTATGAAAGTCCGCAGCTCATCTTTTTAGCCGATCGCCCGCCCGCTGCCACCTTATTCATACGTGCCGAAACAACGCATTTTCTGAAACAAAACGCTCTGGAACGGTTAGAGCAAGTCAGGCAATACCTGGATGCTGCCTGTTGTAGGATTCGGGTAGCTGCTGGATACTTTGGAGAAGACACTCGCCAGGATTGTGGATGTTGTGACATCTGTGAGCAAAAGAGGCAAGAGCTTTCGGATGATGCGCGACTGGAGGATATTTTAGCGCGAATCCTTGAACTGTTACGCAAGCCCTCCACGCCCAAAGAAATTTACCAGGCGCTTCCGGGTATGGATAAAAACCGTATCCAGCAGGTATTAGATCATTTGCTGGCAGAAGCCTATATCGGTATGGATGCTTCGGGTCGTCTTCGGCTTTATAATTCTTCCTCCCGTTCCAACATCAGGATGGCCGACTGAGGTACGATAAAATATTTTTCTCCTTCGTACATCACTTCTGTGGAGGCATTGGCCAGGAATATAGCCAAATCACCCTCTTTGGCTTGCAGGGGAATGTATTTTACGCGATCTTCATCGGGTTTCCAGTCCTCATCGTCCACCGGTATGGGAATGGCATAACCCGGACCCGTTTTAATCACATACCCCTGTTGAACCTTTTCTTTTTCTTGTACACCTGGGGGCAAATACAATCCACTGGCAGTCATTTCATTGGGCTTCAACGGTTTAATCAAGACCCGATCGCCCACCACAATGAGTTTTTTCAATTTATTATCCGCGGTTAAATGAACAGACATATAATGAATTCAGTTTTGGATTTTGAGCTGTGTTCAAATTTCATGCAACGAGAAGAAATCGCCTGCCCGGATGCCTTTTTCTGTCATTTTTACAGTACAACATTCCACCTTAGGATCATGTTCAAAAAACAGGATATACGATTGCTCGAGCGCCTCCTGCAGAAAAGACTCCTTCTCTTGCAGGGTAGTCAACGGAAAAACGTCGTAGGCCATGATATAGGGCAGCGGAATATGGGCAACGGAAGGCAGCAAATCAGCACAAAAAACGATGGTTTTCTCCTTGTATGTGATAAAGGGCAGCATCATGGCCCGGGTATGCCCGTGCACGAAGCGGATGCGGATATGGGGAGAAAACGGGTAATCTTGTTCTTCCGGAACCATCTTCAGCTGGCCACTTTCTCGGATGGGCAGGATATTTTCTTTCAGAAAAGAAGCTTTTTCGCGTGCATTAGGTTGGGTAGCCCAGGCCCAATGCGTTTCATTGCTCCAGTAGGTGGCGCGGGGGAAAGCCGGCACAAGCTGGTCTCCTTTCCTGACGATACTGCCGCCACAATGATCAAAATGCAGATGGGTAAGCAGCACATCGGTGATATCGTTCCAGGAAAAACTATGCCGGCGCAGTGAACTTTCCAGGGAATGATCGCCATGCAGATCATAATGGCTGAAAAATTTGGCATCCTGCTTGTTCCCAATCCCATTATCAATCAAAATCAGCCGATTACCATCCTCCACCAACAGGCAGCGCATAGCCCAGGTACACCGGTTGTTTTCGTCGGCTGGGTTTAAAGCATTCCATAATACTTTGGGTACCACCCCAAACATAGCGCCTCCATCTAATTTGAAATTGCCGGTATGAATTGTAAACAAGCGCATAAAAATGGGTTTTCGGGCAAATATCGAAAAATACAGGCAGTTTGATATCCATTCCGTGCTCCATAGTTTGAAGTCAGGATGAAGCCTGCGGCTTAAAAGCCTCAATAGAGAGGATATTCACGCACATATCATATTCATCCTGGCGGTTGGAGGCGATGATGAGGATGCGGTGCTGGCTGAAGCGGTCAATGAGCCGATGGTACATATTCACTCCCTCACGGTCGAGATTCGTGCAGGGTTCATCGAGCAATAATATGGATGATTGAAGAAAAAAAGCATGGGCCAGTTTCACTCTCTGTTGCATACCAGAGGAAAGATAACGGATGGGTTTTTTGCGAGCGGCAGATGGGAGCTCAACCCAATCCGCAATTTCAGTAAAGGAAAATCCAGGCAAAAGCTTGCGGAATTGATGGATGAAGGCCAGCGACTCCAGGGGGGTAAAATCATCTATCAGTTCCAGATAAGGAGCGGTAAAACTCACGAGGCCAAACAGGTTGTCAGCAGCGATGGGGTGGCCTTCTGCATCGTGGTAACTTAATGAACCTTCAGAGGGCATCATGCTGCCCGAAAGGATTTGCAATAATGTAGATTTACCCGAACCATTGGCTCCTACGATGGCGCTGGGGCTATTGGCTTCAAATTGGCAACAGAGGTGTCGGAACACCCATTCGTAATTATATCTTTTGCCGATATGGTCAAGCAATATCATCATGAGTAGGCCGCACGCGGGAATAACCCTTCATAATTCCCCGATTCGATTCTCTGACGAAGGTAACAATTTCGTCGCGTTCATCGCTGGCCGGTAATTCGGTTTCAATGATGTGCAGGGCCTTGGTAACATTGTATCCTCTGACGAACAGGATGCGATAGATATCCAGGATATGGTTAATTTTTTCCAGAGAATATCCCCTGCGTTTTAACCCGATAGAATTCACGCCCACATAGGAAAGCGGATAGCGGGCTGCTTTTACGTAAGGAGGCACGTCTTTTCCCACGAGCGATCCACCGGCGATGAAGGCATGTGCGCCGATATTGCAAAATTGGTGGATGGCTGTCATACCCCCGATGCGGGCATAGTCGCCAATAGTGATGTGGCCACCCAGGGTGGTGTTGTTGGCCAAGACACAATAGTTGCCCACGATGCAGTCGTGTGCAATATGGCAATAGGCCATGATCAGGCAGTCATGCCCCACCACTGTTTTCCAGCGATCTCGGGTGCCGCGATGGATGGTCACGCATTCGCGGATGGTGGTATTGTCGCCGATTTCCACCGTGGTTTCTTCGCCGGCAAATTTCAGATCCTGGGGAATGGCCGAGATGACGGCACCCGGAAAGATGCGGCAGTTTTTCCCAATGCGGGCGCCTTCCATGATGGTTACATTAGAAGCGATCCAGGTGCCCTCGCCAATTTCCACATTTTTATGGATGACCGTGAAAGGCTCTATTTTCACATTCGGTCCGATCTTAGCGTCGGGATGTATGTAGGTGAGGGGATGAATCATGATTTTGCGGAATCTTTTCTCACGATTTGAGCCATTAAATCAGCTTCTGTAGCAATTTTGTTGCCAACAAATACAGTGCCGCGCATTTCACAGATGCCTCTGCGGATGGGCCTCAGCAGTTCCAGTTTGAGGATCATCGTGTCGCCGGGGAGCACCTTATGTTTGAATTTGCAGTTGTCGATTTTCAGGAAATAGGTATCATAATTTTCCGGATCCTGATAGGTGTTCAGGGCCAGGATGCCTCCGGCCTGGGCCAGGGCTTCGATCTGCAAGACGCCTGGCATCACGGGATTGCCGGGAAAATGGCCTTGGAAAAAGAATTCATTGAAGGTCACGTTTTTGATGCCCACCACATGGGTATCGGTCAATTCAATGATTTTGTCGACCAGCAGGAAGGGATAGCGGTGCGGCAGGGTTTTTTCGATGCGGCGGATGTCCAGTACGGCAGGTTGGTTGGGATCATACACCGGCACACCAGCAGCATGGCGATTTTTCTTGATGTATTCTTTGATTTTTTTGGCAAATGCGATATTCGACGAATGCCCGGGACGGTTGGCAATGATATGGGCCTTGATGGCATATCCGATGAGGGCCAGGTCGCCAACCACATCCAGGAGTTTATGGCGGGCGGCTTCATTGGGGAATCGCAGTTGAATATTGTTCAGGATGCCTTCGCTTTTCACCGAGATTTTTTCCCGCTTAAATGCCACCGCCAGCTTAGCCAGCTCTTCTTCACTCACTACCTTGTCTACCACCACGATGGCATTGTTGAGGTCGCCCCCTTTGATTAAATTGTTTTCCAGCAAAAACTCCAGCTCATGTAAAAAGCAGAAGGTACGGCAGGGTGCAATTTCATTTTTGAACTCGCTAATATGCTTCATGGCGGCATGCTGGGTGCCCAGCACGGGCGAGTTGAAATCGATGAGGGTGGTGATTTTATATTCCAGGGAAGGCAGGGCCAGCATCTCTACTTTTTTCACCTCGTCGGTGAACTGGATATTGGTATCGATGGAATAGTACACTTTTTTGGCATCCTGTTCCAGCAGTCCGCCTTTTTCTATGGCTTCGGCAAAAGGCAGGGCACTGCCGTCCATGATAGGAACTTCCGGAGCATCGAGCTCAATGTGGGCATTATCTACACCCATGCCCACGAGGGCGGCCATAAGATGTTCCACCGTGCTGATTCTTACCCCGTCTAATCCCAGGGTAGTACCCCTGGAAGTATCCACCACATAATCCACATCGGCTTTGATGACGGGTTTATCGGGCAGGTCCACCCGTTGAAATTTGATCCCATAACCCGGTGTTGCCGGTTTGATGGTCATGTTCACTTCGAGGCCTGTATGAAGTCCAACCCCTGAAATCTGAATTGCTTCTTTGAGGGTATGTTGGTTTTGCGCGTTAAATGGCTTCATCGACAATGCGACAGTTTTTCGCTTTAAGCTTTATCAAATCAAAAGATGTGTGCAACCATCAAGAAACGCGTTCTTTTTCGGCGAGCAGCTGGCGAACCAGTTCTTCTAGCTCTCTGACGCGTTTTTCTAAATTCGGCAAATTTCGAAAAATTGCCTGACTTTTCAGTGCACTTTTATAGTCAAAAGCAGGAGTTCCTGTGATGGCAGCGCCCGGCGTGTGGATAGATTTGGTGACCCCGCTCTGGGCATTGATGCGGGTTTGGTCGGCAATATGGATATGGCCTACTAATCCGGCCTGTCCGCCAATGACACAATATTTACCAATTTTTGTGCTTCCAGAAATGCCTGCTTGTGCAGCAATAGCGGTGTGGGAACCGATTTCCACATTGTGGGCTATCTGGATAAGGTTATCGAGTTTTACGCCATGGCGAATAATGGTAGCTCCAATGGTTGCCCGATCAATGGTGGTATTGGCACCGATCTCCACTTCATCTTCAATGATCACCTTGCCCATCTGAGGAATTTTCTTGTACTGGCCATCATCTTGCGGGGCAAATCCAAAACCATCGCTTCCGATTACGGTTCCGGAATGGATAATGACTCGTTCGCCAATTTCGCAATCGTGATACACCACCACACCCGCATAGAGCAATGATGATGCCCCGATGCGAGCATGGTCGCCCACATAACAGAGCGGATAAATTTGTGCGCCCCGGCCAATATGCGCATGTGCGCCAATATAGGTGAAGGCACCGATATAGGCTCCTTCTTCCACCACCGCATCGGGATGGATAAAACAGGGTTGCTCAATGCCTTCCCGTTTCTGGTTGGATTGTGAGGCATATAATTCCAGCAAGTAGGCAAATGCCGAATAGGCATCCCTTACCCGGATAAGCGTGCTTTGTACCGGACGCTGCAGCTCCAAGGATTCATTCACAATCAGGATCGATGCCTTCGTGATATACAGATAATCTTCATATTTTGGATTGGCAATAAAACTCAAACAGCCTTCGGTTGCTTCTTCAATTTTGGCAATCCGGTATGCCGTTGCATCCGGATTACCTTCGATGCGGCCGTTGAGGAGCTGAGCAAGCTGGTGTGCAGTGATGGAAGTCATACATGATGCCTTGAGATGAAAATCAATGAAATCTGAGCTGTTATGCTATCGGATCTTTTCCTCCGGCTAAAACGCATATTTGGCTCATTGCATTGCTTCAGTCAATGATTTTGGGTAACAAATGTAAAATTTTTTTATCGGGATGGACACCGTGTGATTGATCAAGCTGTTTTCCACTTCCGATATATCCCTTATCTGCCCATGTTTTGAGATGATGCGGATATTTTCATCAGTAGGATTATAGGCATAACTCGATGCCATACCGCTATACACCAGGTAATGAAGCGTTTCTCGTTCCAGAAAAGAAAACTTGCTCAGGCATTGCTGTTGCAGATGCAAGATTCTTTGCTGATCAAAAGGCTGCGGACTCAGCTCCAGCCTGAACAACTTACGGTTGAGCAGGGACCGGCTCAGAAAAGCAAGCACGGGATCAGGATGGGCACACCAGCTCTTTACGGCCATCAGCACATCGGTATCATCCAGTTGGCAGAACAGATTTAGCCATTCCGATGTGCTGGCATTGTCAAGAGTAGAGGTGCCAAGAAAATATTGGAGAGCAGCTGATGTATGCAGGGCAATACCTTGTTGGCAAAGTTCGCGGGCACGCCGGATGATTTGCTGCAACATCGTTTCTGCACTAAGCACGGTTTTGTGCAGGTACACCTGCCAATACATCAGGCGGCGGGCAATGATAAATTTTTCGATGGAATAAATGGCCTTCTCTTCCACCACCAGCTCATCATTGGCCACGGTGAGCATTTTCAGGATACGATCATATCCGATAATTCCTTCGGCCACACCGGTGTAAAAACTATCCCGCATCAAATAATCCATCCGATCCACGTCCAGCTGGCTGGAAACCAGCTGATGCAGGAAGCGGCGCGGATATTGGTTGTCAAATATGGCCAAAGCCATTTGCTCCGGTCCGCCGATTTCCCGGATCAGATGCTGCATGAGCAGCCGGGATATGTTTTCGTGCGACATATTGGCTACCAACAATCCTTCCAATGCATGGGAAAACGGGCCATGCCCGGCATCATGCAGCAAAACGGCCAGTTTTACGGCTATTTCCTCTTCAGCACTCAGGCTTATGCCTTTGTTTTTCAGCTCCTGCAGGGCAAGCGATAACAGATGATATGCCCCCAGCGAATGTTGAAAACGGGTATGTACGGCGCCCGGAAACACCAGTTGAGCCAATGCCATCTGCTGAATCCGCCGCAAACGCTGGTATGCCGGATGTTCAATCACCCGAAACACGATGGGGTCGTCAATCCGGATGAAACCATATACCGGATCATTGATGATTTTTTGCTTGGTTAATGTGCTCATGTGCATCTTCGGCGGCTAACAAAAAGTTAAAAACCTATTTCGAATCCCGACAAAGCTACAATGCCTGAGAAGAAAAATTATTTTTGGAAAAATCATGATCTGCCATGGCCCAGGCAAATATTTTATGGATCGACGATGAAATCGATTCCCTGCGTTCACAAATCCTGTTTCTGGAGAACAAAGGATATGCCGTACAGTCGGTTACCAACGGATTTGACGCACTGGAGTTTTTAAAAGAACACCCCATAGACGTGATTTTGCTGGATGAAACCATGCCGGGTATGACCGGACTGGAAACCTTATCACGCCTGAAAGAAAGCTATCCCCATATTCCGGTGGTGATGGTAACCAAAAATGAAGCCGAACACCTCATGGATGAAGCCATCGGCGCCCAGATCAGCGATTACCTCATCAAGCCCGTTAACCCGAATCAGGTTTTGCTGGCGTTAAAAAAGATTATTGATAACAAACGGCTTGTGGCAGAAAAAACCACTTTTGCCTATCAACAAGCCTTTCGGGAATTGTTTCTGGCCTTAAGCAGCCAGCCCGATCACAGAGAATGGATGGAGATTTATAAAAAGCTGGTGTATTGGGAAATGGAGATGGGCAAGGCCGATAGCCCGGAAATGCAGGAGGTATTCATCACCCAGAAAGCAGAAGCCAATACAGAATTTGCCAAATTCATTACCCGGCATTACACACAATGGGTAAATCCCAAAGCACAGGATGCACCGGTGATGTCGCATACCGTGTTTCAGAAAAAAATTCTGCCTGCGCTTTCCAAAGAAATGCCCAACTTTTGGGTGTTGATTGATAATCTGCGATACGATCAATGGAAGGCCATTCAACCCGTTTTTGCCGAAACCTTCCACATCCTGGAAGAAGACAGTTTTTACAGCATTTTACCTACATCCACCCAATATAGCCGCAATGCTATTTTTGCCGGATTATTACCTGCCGATATTGAAGCGCGTTTCCCTGAAGAATGGAAAAATGATGATGAACAGGGTGGGAAAAATTTATACGAAGAATTGTTTTTTTCGCACCAGCTTAAACGATTAAAGGTAGATCTGAAGTTTACCTATACCAAGATCACCAGTCATCACGATGGCCAGCAGCTGGTTAATCATGTTCATAATCTATTGCATTATCCGTTAAACATTATTGTTTACAATTTTGTGGATATGCTATCGCATGCCCGCACCGAGATGGAGGTGTTGAAGGAATTGGCCAGCGATGAAGTTTCTTACCGTAGCATCACCCGAAGCTGGTTTGTGCATTCGCCTTTGCATCAGGCATTAAAAAAAATTGCCGACCGGCCTGTGCGCATCATCCTGAGTACCGATCATGGGAGTGTGCGTGTGAAAACGCCCTGCAAGGTAATTGGCGACCGGCAAACGACCACCAACCTGCGATACAAGCATGGCAGAAACCTCAATTTTGATCCCAAAGAAGTTATTGCCTTTCGGGATCCGCGCGATGCCGGCCTCCCACGCCCGAACGTAAACTCATCGTATATTTTCGCGAAAGAAGATGGGTTCCTCTGCTACCCGAACAATTACAATTATTTTGCGAATTATTACAAAAACACATTCCAGCATGGCGGTGTTTCCCTGGAAGAAATGATTGTGCCCGTGGTAGTCATGGAACCGAAATAAACAACCCTTTTGTGATCTGTACGCTGGCCAGAGGCAGAAAGATTTTTTATCTTCGCTTCATGAGCTTCAAATATAATGCGCAAACCTTAACCGCTATTGAAAAACTGTTGCAGGAGGCGGGCTATATTATTCGGTATGAAAAGGGCAATTTTCAATCGGGTTACTGTGTTATTGAAGAAAAGAAAGTAGTGGTGATGAATAAGTTCTTGAACACCGAATCCCGGATCAATGTATTGATTGACATCATTCAGGGTTTGTCTATTGTGGAAACTGATCTCAGTCCGGCCTCGCGAAAATACTATCAGCTGATTCAGGCTACCGTTTCCACGCCATCTGATCATTCATCGCAAACACCGGTACAATCGTGAAGGTTACATTTTTAGGTACAGGTACTTCACAGGGTGTGCCTATGATTGCCTGTACATGCAGGGTGTGCAGTTCATCTGACCCACATGATAAACGCTTAAGAAGCAGTGTGTTGGTAGAAGTGGATGGTAAAAATATTGTGATAGACACTACGCCCGATTTTCGCATGCAAATGTTACAGGCTGGAGTGAGGCATTTGGATGCCGTGTTGATCACCCATTCGCACAAAGATCATATTGCAGGGATGGATGATGTGCGGGCATTTAATTATTTTCAGCAATCGCCCATTGATATTTATGCCACGCATGCCTCACAGGAAGTCATCACTCGTGAGTTTGCCTATGCTTTTGCCGAAGTAAAATATCCTGGTGTGCCCGACATTCGCCTGAATACGGTAGAAGAACAACCTTTTGACGTAAAAGGTGTCCCTGTCATTCCCATACGGGTGTGGCACTATAAAATGCCGGTACTGGGGTTTCGGATCGGAAATTTTACCTATATCACAGATGCAAATCGCATACAGGATGAAGAAAAGGCCAAAATCAAAGGCTCCACGGTATTGGTCCTGAATGCATTGCGCAGGGAGCCTCATATTTCACATTTCAGCCTAGATGAAGCTATCGCCCTTGCCGACGAATTATCTGTTCCCTATGCTTATTTTACCCATATCAGCCATCAGATGGGGTTACATGCAGAAGTGAATCAACAGCTGAAACCCGGCAGGGCTCTGGCTTATGATGGATTGGTACTGGAAATATGAAGCTCGTTTACAGGTCTATAATGGTTTCTGCTGGGCTTTGATCTGTGTAAGGAAACTATCGGAGGAATTGCGGAAATACAGATAGCTGGGGGCATCTACTTTCACCACCTGAAACCGCGCTGCTGCTCTTTCGAGGAAATCAGCATCCGGGAAAAGCACGGATCTGTATCCGCCCAATATTTCCCATACTGTTCGTTTCATGAAAAAGGTGGCTCCAATGACACAATCCCGCAAATGAATCTTCCGGGAAGGGTCATGTCGGTCGGGCACCCAAAAATCCTCCTCCCGGCCAATTAGCGTGGCGGTACTATGCAAGAGATCTACCTGCGGATGGGCCAGCACATAATCCACTCGGATTTGCAGATGATCAGGCTTGTAGGCATCGTCCGAATCCAGAAAGGTAATCCATTGGCCTTGTGCAGCACGAATACCAGTATTCCAGGTGTCGGCAATGCCGCTATGTGCTTTCTGAATCAGCTGCACACGCTTAAAGGCGGGAGCATAGTTTTGCAATTGCTGGAATGAATCGTCTGTACTGCCATCATCAACGGCAACCCATTCAAAATCCTGAAATTGTTGTTTCAGCAAAGAATCAACGGCACGATATAGGGTATCTCTGCGGTTGTAAACGGCTGTAATCACGCTCACCAGCGGCTTATCTTGCATCTCTGTTTGTTTTACCCTAAATTTAAATCGTTTTCGATCAAACCCTATGGTATGTCTTTCTCCGATCGCGTGCGTGCATGGCTCACATTTCATCGGAACGAACGCAAAGCCATGCTGGGCATGGTCATGATGATTGGCTTATGTTATGCCCTCCCCTGGCTTATTTCCCAATGGTATCCCGCACACTCCATCACGGTAGAGATCACAGCATTAGATTCCCTTCTGGGCGAAGATAGTGTATTGCATACACAGGCAGATCCGAAGCGCCATTCGGCTGTTAGTGCGGAGTTATTTTATTTCGATCCCAATCAGGCCACGCTTGAGGATTGGCTCCGGTTGGGCATACCTGCGCATACGGCTCAGGTGATTCTGCATTACCGGGAAAAGGGAGGGCGGTTTCGGAAAAAAGAAGATCTTTTGAAGATTTATGGCCTCAGGCAGGCCGACTATCAGCGCCTTGCTCCTTATATCAGGATACCCGATCAGGCCCAGAAACGGCTGATGCGTCATGATAGCACTCAGGTCTTGCAAGCCGGGTCTGTTTTCCAGCATAACCAGTCTAAAAAACAGCTGCCTGCGCAACAGAAAGTGGAGCTGAACAGTGCAGATACGCTTTTGCTCATGCAATTGCCCGGCATAGGTCCAGCCTTTGCCCGACACATTATCCGGTATCGGGAACGTTTGGGCGGCTTTTATAGTGTGGCGCAATTAACAGAAGTTCCCTCCTTACCCGATTCCATCGTGTCGCGCATCTTGCCACGAGTGGAGGTGGACACCAGTTTGCTTCGGCCGTTGGATCTGAACAAGGCACAGATCGGTGAGCTGGCCACCCACCCTTATGTGGGCTATGCGCTTGCCCGGCTCATTATTGCTTATCGGGAACAGCATGGCCCTTATCGGGATATTGCTGATTTGCAAAAGCTGGTGTTGGTCAACGAACAGATTTATCGTAAACTTGTTCATTATTTAGTGGTCAACCCTGCACATCATGAATCTCGAGCTCAATGAGTTTCAGCTTCAGATTGCTGAAACCTTTCGCGAATTTTCCCGCAAGCATATTCAACCCCATGTGATGGAATGGGATGAATCCCAGCATTTTCCCCGCGAATTGTTCCGGGAGCTGGGCAATATGGGTGCTATGGGCATATTGGTGCCTGCCCAATATGGAGGTGCTGGCCTGGGTTATGTGGAGTATGTGCTTATTATCCGTGAGCTGGCCAAAGTCTGCGGGAGCATTGCCCTGAGTGTAGCAGCGCATAATTCCTTATGCACTGGGCATATCCTGCAGTTTGGCAATGAATCGCAAAAACGCAAATACTTGCCTAAACTGGCAACTGGTGAATGGCTGGGGGCTTGGGGTTTAACAGAAGCCAACACGGGGTCGGATGCCTTGCACATGAAGACTACAGCCCGTCGTGAAGGGGATTTCTGGGTGATAGAAGGCACGAAATCCTGGATCACGCATGGCCGGTCGGCCGATGTGGCTGTGGTGATGGCACGCACCGGTGAGCCCGGCAACAGCCATGGCGTGAGTGCGTTTATTGTGGAGCGAGGAACGCCTGGTTTCAGGGGAGGAAAAAAAGAAAATAAACTAGGCATGCGAGCCTCGGAGACGGCGGAGATGATTTTTGAACAATGTCGCGTGCCGGCTGAAAATCTCCTTGGGCAACCCGATGAGGGATTTATTGAAGCGCTCCAGATACTGGACGGTGGCCGGATCTCGATTGCTGCCCTTTCCTTAGGTATTGCGGAGGGCGCCTATGAAGCAGCTCGTGCCTATGCACAGGTGAGGTATCAATTCAACCAGCCCATCGGACATTTTCAAGGGATAGCCTTTAAACTGGCCGATATGGCTACACAGTTGCAGGCAGCGGAATTGCTGACCATGCAAGCAGCTGTTCGTAAAGATGCCGGAGAAAAAATCACCCAGTTAGCCGCCATGGCCAAATATTTTACTTCGGAACTGGCCGTACAGGTAGCCACAGAAGCCGTACAGATTTTTGGGGCTAATGGTTATACCAAAGATTATCCCGTCGAGAAATACTACCGGGATGCCAAACTTTGTACCATCGGAGAAGGCACCTCAGAAATCCAAAAAATTGTCATTGCCCGGGAGGCGCTGAAGGCTATTGACTAAACCTCAAAGCAAATCATCATCCTGCTGGTTATCGGTGCCATTTCCTTTGTTAGCCATCATACCCATCATTTTTTTTACTTGTCCCTGCAAGAAAGGCGGCACCCGATCGCTCACGTAGTTCCAGAGCACTTCCAGTGTTTTGCGGGCCTGTTCTTCAGTGAGGCCGGCTTCTTGTTTGAGTTTTTCGATTAATTCTTCCACGGTGGAGGGATTAAAACATGAAATAAACAGCGGGCAAACTTAAGTTTATTTTTCTTCATTTTCCGGACAAAAAAATGCCTGGCGCAAGGCCAGGCATGATAGAAATTAGCAAAAAGCCTCAACTTATTTTGACCTCCGGAGGTTGGGATGAGGAGGCGGTGTCATGTTAGGCCCGTTATCGGCCGGTGTAGCGGCTCTCAGATCTACGGCATTCAAATCGCCCGGCACACCGCTATATTGGAAGATAAAGCGGTCGGGGCTAATGCCTAATTTTTCTGTCATATAGGTGATCACGGCATTCACCCGATCCCATGCCAGCTGTTCGCTTGCTTTGGAAGCTTGTGCATGGCCGGTTACTACTACTTTGCAGTCGGGGTTTTGCCGCATCTGGTTAGCTACATTGTCGAGCAGCAGTTGCTGGTCGCGGCTGATGGTTACGGAGTTGCCGCGGAACACAATGCTGGGCAAGGAAGTCATGTTGCAAGCCTGCTTGGTATATCCGGCAAAGCAAGTGGAATCGGGGCATGGGCATTTGCCTACACCATCGGCATCCACCGGCTGGCAATAAGTGGGTGTAATAAGCTGTTTATCCTTGTAATCGGGCACACCGTCACCATCGGTATCCAATGGGCAACCATGTACGTCAACAGCTACACCAGCGGGCGTATTCGGACATTTATCAAACTGATCGGTTACGCCATCTCCATCTGCGTCAGGCAATACGGGTGTAGGAATCTTCATGTGACGCGGGGAGTTGAGCTCGCTGTAAGCGTAGTTGAGCGGATTCATCCACCAGAGCGGTTCTACGCGGCGAGAAGCATTACCCAATGCGATACTTAAGTTAACCGATGTATAAGAAACCATATCTTTATCGGGTGTCAATACGCCACCTGCGCCCAGATATTTGCCATCCAAATAATCGTCAAACGGCAAGGTGAACTTTTGTTCCAATGCTAAAGAGACGCGTTTGCTGAGCTTGAAATCTACGCCTGCACCCAGATCCAGGCTATGGCGCCATTGGCGATGACCGGGAGTACCGTTATTGAAGTTTTGCTGGCGGGCCTGTGTGGTGGCATCTGTTTCATAACTTCCATCTAGATAATTCTTCAAGGCTTTGCGGATATCTTTCCGTTTTTGGCCGAAGTTGATGGAAGCATAATTGTACGGGTTGCCGCTGGCATCCAAGGCATCCACCTTGGTTTGGTAAGAGAAAACAGAATAACCTGCTAAAGCGTAAAAATCAACTTTGTTTTGTGGCTTGTGGAATGCAATGTTGTTTAAAGAAGCAATCAGGTCTAAAGATCCCTGATAAGCTGTGGATTTGAAATTGGCCACATAGGTAGTAAGTCCGGCAGCAGCGTATTTGGCGGCCACAGCTGCTGGCAGATTCTGGATAGGCGTACCGTTCCGATAGTCAAGCCCTTTTGCTTGGCCATAGTTCAATCCGGCCCGCAGCGAAAAGGTATAACCAAGAGATTTCCTTAAAGAAGCTCCTACTCCCCATCCAAGCTGGAAAGGCACATCACTGATGTAATTAAATTCACCAGCATTGATGCCCAGTACCCACATATCACGGGGCTTAGCCGGATAAATGGATTCATTGTTTAGGAAACTCCGTTGCTGAGCCTGCCTGGATGGTGGAATAAAGGCAGTATCTAAATAATTATAACCTCCTGTCATCGTGCCGGAGGATGTGGCAGGGGCATTTTGCGCCCATACTGCCGATGTGCCTAACAGACTGAATAAGCCGGTTAGCACGAGGTACTTTTTGCTTGCCATAGGTAAGTGTTTTAATGAACAGATTATGAA